>SLOS01000355.1 GCA_007132365.1 Bacteroidales bacterium
AATCCTCGTCATGCCAGAATATAAAAGGAGTCCCATCAATAGTCCCTTTAACAAGAATTGTTTTTTTAAACATTTCAGAAATTGAGTTTTCACTTTTTTCGAATTCAAACTCTATTTCTTCATAAGCTGCATTTGGTAATTCAACATTATCTGCAATCAGGGTTTCCAGTGCCATTCCTTCAAGCATAAGATCTATTTCAAATGGGCCCTCAAGCTCAATATCCGAAGCAACCGAATCTGTTGCAAACAGTGGATCGTCATCATCGAATTCCAGTTCGATCTCCGATATATTTATCTTGAAACTTTCTATGATTACACTATTGCTTAACTCCCCTTCATTTGAGGCTGATGATGACTTGAGAGAAGCAGAAGATTCCTGATTAAGGTAAGTGGCCTTAAATAAAAACCCCACGCCGCCTTTCTCAGTATCATCTTTGCTGCATGACGACAATAATGCAATTGAGAAAAGAAATAATAATCCCTTTTTAAACAAGCTGGAGAAATTCTTTACTGTTTTCATAATTTTACTTTTAGTTAATGAATATTTTTGTTTTTATGTTTCTGTTTAAAAGACGGGAGATTTTTCAAAGGTTGGAATGCAGAGTATTTTTTAATGAACTTTTATCAGTAATTGTAAAAATTCTCGTAACCTATTCCCAGATCAAACCTCCCATACGATACAGCAATGGGCTCATTGCCGAAAAAAGTCTTGAAATTGAAATAACCAGACATGATTGTCCTTGACAGCTCAGAATCAACATAAAGGCGCTGCACTCTTTTTATTATCAACTCACCTTCAATAAGTTGCATAACATTTGTCTCGTTGCCGATTTTAAGAGTGACGGAGTGACCGGCTTCTTTAAGGTTTATTGTAGTATTATCCAGTTCTGTCAGGTCAAAATTAGTGGCAGGCGAATAGCCCTTTATTGAGAATTTCAGATCAACATCCTCTATTCCCATGCGACCCCGGAGAATAAGGTGCAATATGTCATCGTTTACAATGATCTTTGCAGGAAGGTCATAGTTAGTTGAAACAAAGGCTTTTCTGTCAATATAGGCTCCGAAGGTATTATAGCCCCATTCAGAGTATACCGGTAATCCGGGTGCATAGAGATCTTCAATAAAAATGGTTTCGGATAACTGGATATCCTCCATTTTTTCGCACGCTAAAACCGTGGTACTTACGATTATCAGCAGAATATACTTTTTTATTCTCATTTTATTACTGTTTTTTGGTTAAAGGTAACTGTACGGAAAGCATCACCCCCTGGAAACGGTCAGTTTCGGTAAGGGTAAAATTATTCCCGGTAAGGAGTATGGAAGGCAGATACGCTTCAATATTATAGTTTGGCCTTCCTGACCGCCCGATGGTCAATCCAATTGAGCCGTACAGAGTCGAATAATACCTGTTGGTTACTATCATAATAGCATTGAGAACGTCTTCCCGGTGAATATTCATTACGGATTCCTGGAATTCAATATCTGTTGCCTTATGAAGATTAATAATACTGAATTCTGTCCCTGCCTTTATAAATAACCCGAATGCCTCAAACTGCAATGGAATAAATCTGAATTCAACAGGTATGCTGATAAAATAATTCGTTTCCGTTAGTGATTTTACCCGTGCAAATTTCGTGTCACTGCCACCCATTGAATAACGCAAGTAAAAAAAATCAGAAATGCTAGAACTATAGCCTGTTATCGCTGTATTATAACGGGTAAATCTCACACCGGTTGAAATGCCCGTCATAAGCAAGGAACTGAAATACTCGCATCTCAATCCCCCACTAAACCCGTGTGAATCGGCAAAAATATTCCCGCTTGCGGACTGGTTAACATGCCAGGAACTGATATTTTGCCTGATGGCAAGACTCTCCCTGATATTTCCACCGGGATATATAAACCCGGATTCCAGGTGAAGGAAGACGGTCTGCCTGGCAGACGGCTTTTCCGTTAATTCCTGCGAATGCATGTCTAAGGCGGACGTGCAGAACACGCAAAAAAAGGCCAGCAAATAGTTTTTCATTGCTCAATGTATTAAGATTATAAATTTGATTAATCTCGATAAGGTTTTTTGTGTTAATATGCATCTTTTAGGTAATGGCTTGGGTATAATCTGGTGACTCTTGTTGATAATCAGACGAGGGTACGGTCTTTTGGTTGGAATATAAAAGGGGATTTTTGATCAGAATGTTATCAAAACTTCCAACCATTCATATTTTTTCCCGTCTTTATTTTGATTACATATAACAACCTTATATTTGCATGATTGCAGGTGATCATTTATCTAATTTTACTATGAGGAAAACTAGATGGCCTTTAGCGGTCATGTTTAGCATATTGCTAATTCTGCCCTCCGGATGTGAAGACCAGGAAGAATTTACTCTTCCTGTGGATTTTGAACTCAAATTCAGAATCGCTGATACACCGGTGATGGATGGGAAATTAATTGTCCGGAGTATAGCATTAAACCTTGGTTCCATAGAAATTGAAGGCAGACGTGCCGTAGGAGAGGATGTCTTTATGACCAGAAAGTTTGATGATCCCCGGGTTATAATTATCAGACCTCATTTTACTACCGAAGCTATCGATTTCAATATTCCCCAGGGAATTTATGACCGTTTGTCATTTCAGTTAAAATTCCAACCTGATCCGGAAGAAGAAGATCTTTATGATGATTTTAAGGAATGGCTTGAAGACATGGAAGAGGGAGAAGAAGAAATTGATGACCTCAGGGAAGATCTGGGGGATATTATAGAAGACTATCTCGAAGACGTCAGTCCATGCCTTATAATGCATGCAGAATATTTTAAAAACAATGAATTGTACAATGTAGTTTTTGTGATCAATGATCCATTGTCGCTTAATATTTTAGCTGCAAATATCTTTGGCGAGAGGGAGGTGATTTTGGACAGGAATATAATTAACCGCGGCGAGATTGTTTTTGATCCTTCAATTTGGTTTTCAATCGTTCAGCCCCCCGTGCTGGAAAGTGCATTTTATGGGGTTATAGATGGCGATAAATACATTTTTTTGCATAAAAGAGTCAATCCGCTTCTGTTTACAACTATTTATAACAGGCTGGATGGTTCTGCCACCTTTTTAATTAATGAATGAGTGATTGAATGGGGAATACCATTAATAGAGAGGATGAATTTATTTTAAAAGGTTGTCTTGAAAATAACAGGAGATCCCAGAAATTGCTGTACAGGAAATATTTTACAACAATGTTCCGTATCTGCCTGTCTTATAGTGGTGACAAGGATGAGGCCAAAGATATTTTGCAGGATGCGTTCGTAAAAGTATTTACCAGCCTTGACAAATACGGTTCCAAAGGTTCCCTGGAGGGATGGATCAGGAGAATAGTTACCAATACAGCAATTGATTATTTCAGATCTAAAAAGAGACTGATCTTTAAAGATGAATTTCCTGATGAACAGGAAGATGAGGAGGATAAATTTTTTGAAGGGGATGAAATAACAACAGATATAATACTTTTTTATATAAAGCAGCTCCCTGACGGTGCAAGGGTTGTTTTTAATTTGTACGCCGTAGAAGGTATGACCCATAAGGAGATCTCAAATGAACTGGGAATTAACGAAGGCACCTCCAAATCTCAGTATAAAAGGGCCAGAACCTTACTTGGAAAATGGATTAACGAATATGAACTGAGCAGGCAATGAGCAAGGACAGGTTTAATATATGGTATAACAAATGGCTTGGCCGGATCGACGAAGAGGCGGATGAATCTCTCTGGAATGAGATTGAGGATGAACTGGATTTCCAGGAAACATGGCAGAATATATCCGGCAGGCTTGATAAAATTGATATATCCATAAAACCCGTAACTAAAAAGAAGTCCTATCTTAAAGAAGTAATTGGTATTGCAGCAAGCATATTACTTATTCTGGCAACTGCAAAATATATTAGTGACAGATCCCAGGAAATGTCAGTCAGCGAGAATATTGCTTTGACCGGGAGGTACACGGATCAAAAAATTAAAACTATAGCTGATAATGCTTTTCGTCAAACAGGTTCCGGAATCATAGTTGCCGACCTCTCAGGTAGAAGAGCTCATCCGGAGTTATTCCTGACGGAGAGGGAGTTTGATCATCAAAAGACCGGACGGCCCCGGATGGCTGGCCGGTTCATGGCACAACCCGGCCCGGCAAAACAACCATTAACAGTGTATCCCCTTGATAACAAGAGAGCGGAAATGACTCTTGCCGATCATCCAGGATATCTGCCTGTACAGTATGATTTGCCGGATAATATTTCTGAAAGTGACGGCAGGAGGAACTTAATCGGCATTAAAGATGCCGGACTGGTATTCGGATATAAAAACACCTGGCTCCTGAACCATGAAACTTACAACGGACTCAATCCATCAAAGCTCAACAGTGCATTGCCGACTTACCGGCAGGAAATCGGGGCTGCCACCACGATGGTTCTGAAACAGAGAACTGCCTTTGGGATGGAGTTCTTCTGGAGGTCTGAGATCGGACAGAACTATCAGCAATATTTTAATGCCAGTTATATTGATAGAAGAATTAACCTTGATTACCTGAAGTTACAGGCTTTTTATATATGGGATCCGGGCAGGGTTCCCGGGGAAGTTCTCCTTGGCGGATATTATTCGATATTAAAGACAGGCATAGAAACCAGGGGAGAAGACAGCTTCAATATCAGGCAAAATTACAGTAATACCGATTACGGATTTTTATTGGGTTATCAATTGAAGATACCTGTTCAGGACAGGCTGATCGTAAAACCAGGCCTGAGATTTAATTACAATATGCGAAATATTTTTGAGGGCGATAATTTCATTCCTTCCCATTTAAAAAAGACAAACAGTTTTGCTGCAGGATTCAATATTTCTGTAGCCTACAATTTTTATTAGCCAAAATATTTTCTTTTGATTACAACCCTTTCTCATATCAACTCCGTCTATTTGTTAGTGGTGGTTTAATATTATCAGGAAGATATTCTGAGCGGTACCGAAAGCAGCACGTTGGATACACTGGCTGTAAAGTATTATCATTTTCAGGATACTTTTTTGGGGGGATTTAAACCATTTTAACCAGGTTTAATTATTGTTCCGAAAAAAGTGAGACATGAAAACGTTTTTTATTTAGGGAAGTGTGAGACCTCAGGCGGACTTAACACAAAATTTCAATAAGTTTGTTACCGAAAATATACCTGAAATCAAAACTTCCCGCACTGGGAGCATGAAAATGATAAACAAATGAAAGTATTACTGGTTAACGGAAGCCCGCACAAAGAGGGATGCACATGGACGGCATTGTGTGAAGTTGCAGGAGCATTGAAAAAACAAGGTGTTGAATCAGAAATATTTCAGGTTGGCACCGACCCGGTATCCGGCTGCCTTGGATGCGGAAACTGCCGCAAAACAGGGCGGTGTGTTATAGATGATAATGTTAACGGCCTTCTTGACAAGGCCGAAGAGACTGATGGTTTCGTGTTTGGATCGCCGGTTCATTTTGCAGCAGCTTCGGGTATGCTGACCTCATTTATGGACAGGGTGTTTTACGCGGGGAAGAAGATGTTTGAGCTAAAACCTGCCGCTTCGGTTGTTAGTTGCAGGAGGGGAGGAGCAACCGCAACCTTTGACCAGATCAACAAGTATTTTACAATCAGCAATATGCCTGTTGTAGGTTCCCAGTACTGGAACATGGTGCACGGCAATACCCCTGAAGAAGTAAAACAGGATAAGGAGGGTTTGCAAACTATGCGTACCTTAGGTAACAACATTGCCTGGCTGCTCAAGTGTATCAGGGCAGGCAAAGATGCCGGAATAGAACTGCCCGGAAAGGAAAAGCCGGAAAGAACAAACTTTATCCGCTAGACGATAATAGCGCTTTTAAAGCCTGAACCAGGGATGCAGGGATTGCAGGTAATATTGTTTGTCTGCCAAAGCCTGAAGTGGGTTTCCTGCCGTTATTTAAGGAACTCGTGACCAGGATCAAGTTGTTATTGTGAATTAAAAGAACTATCTTTGTGTACATTATCAATTAATCCTCAGTATGTTATACGGGAACCGGCATACTCCTGAACTACCCGAAAAGCTTAAGCGTTATTTCTGGGATGTAGATCTCAAAGAACTGTCGTTTGAAGAGAATTCACGGTTTATTGCTGAAAGAATCCTCAATTTGGGTAATCCGGAAGATGTTAAATGGTTAT
>SLOS01000296.1 GCA_007132365.1 Bacteroidales bacterium
CTTTCTATGATTCGATTGTTCCAATAATGTTTATTGTGTTTTTTGTCGGGGGACTGGTTTATGGGATTGTGGCCGGTACCATAAAAAATGACAAGGATGTTTCGGATATGACCGCCAAATCGATGGCAACAATGGGGCTATATATAGTAATTGCCTTCGTGGCAGCACAGTTTGTTGCCTACTTTAACTGGTCAAACCTGGGAAGTGTTCTTGCAGTTAAGGGTTCTGACGGATTAAAAGCAATTGGTTTTACCGGTGGCCCCCTGATAGTGGCATTTATCATTGTTGCCTCAATGGTAAACCTGGTTATGGGCAGTGCTTCAGCAAAATGGGCAATCCTGGCCCCGATATTTGTGCCTATGCTTATGCTTATGGGATACTCGCCCGAACTTACACAGGCAGCCTACCGCATAGGTGATTCCTATTCAAATATCCTCACTCCTCTCCTGCCATATTTTCCGATTGTTATAGTTTTCGCTCAGAAATATGTGAGGAATGTCGGTATAGGTACGCTGATTTCGATGATGCTTCCATATGCGATCGCATTCATGATAATAAGGATACCGATGCTGTTGATATGGATCTGGCTCGGACTGCCGCTTGGTATTGAGGGACCGATTTATTACAGTCCCTGATATCAGGACAGTGAACTACGTCAGGGAAGCTAACTGCATCAGGAATTAGCCCGCCTGAAAATTCGGGCAAATATCCGGGCCGGCTTCAAAACCGGACTGCTTTCGGTCACGTGGAAAAGTTATTTTAAAAAGAGATCAAAATGGACAAACAGATAAAAGAACTCGACCCGGCATTGATTTGGAACTTTTTTTATGACCTGACACAAATACCAAGACCGTCAAAAAAGGAGGAGAGAGTCGCGGACTATGTAAGAAAATTCGGCGAAAATCGTAACCTCGAAACAATGGTTGATGATGTCGGTAATGTTATCATAAAGAAACCTGCCACTCCCGGTATGGAAAACCGTAAGGTACTCCTGCTTCAGGGTCATCTCGACATGGTGCCCCAAAAGAACAGCGACAAACAGCATGATTTTGAAAATGACCCTATTGAAGCTTATATTGACGAAGGATGGGTATGCGCAAATGGAACGACCCTCGGTGCGGATAACGGAATAGGAGTTGCCGCTGCACTTGCGGTGCTGGATTCGAAGGACCTGGTCCACGGTCCCATTGAGGCCTTGTTCACAATTGATGAGGAGAGTGGCATGACAGGGGCATTCGGACTGCAAAAGGGGATTCTTGATGCAGATATCATGCTTAATATGGATTCTGAAGATGAGGGTGAACTGTTTGCAGGATGTGCCGGCGGACTGGATGCCAATATAAGTTTTCAGTACAATGAGGTTCCGGCACCTCAGGGCAGCCTGGCCTTCAGTCTTAAGATATCAGGATTAAAAGGAGGACATAGCGGACTGGATATTGCGCTGGGACGTGCCAATGCAAACAAGCTGCTGTTCCGTTTCCTCAAACATGCTGTAAAAGATATGGATGCCGGGATTGCCAGGGTGGACGGGGGCGGACTGAGAAATGCAATTCCAAGGGAGGCCGAAGCTGTACTGGTAATCCCTGCAGGTAAAAAAACCGAACTGAAAAACAGTATTCAAAAATTTGAAGCAACATACAGGAACGAATTGTCGGATGTTGAACCCGATATTAAATTCAGCCATAACGAAACAGAGATGCCCGCTTCTCTTATCAATCAGTGTGCACAAAACAGGCTTATAAACGGAATTATTGCATGCCCCAATGGTGTGATGCGAATGAGCAACTCAATGCCCGGACTTGTTGAGACCTCGACAAATCTTGCCAGCGTAAACTCCAAAGAGGGTAAAATAGAAATTAAATGCCTTATGCGCAGCTCGGTCGACAGCTCCAGGGATGAGCTTGCCGGGATGATGGAGTCTCTGTTCAACCTTGCAGGAGCAGAGATCCATTTTGACGGGGCCTACCCGGGCTGGAAACCGGATATGAATTCGGAAATTCTGGCTGTGATGAAGGAAGTATATCAGGAATTATACGGTAAGACCCCGGAGGTTAAGGCTTTACATGCCGGACTTGAATGCGGGCTTATAGGGGGTGTTTATCCCCGGCTTGATATGATCTCGTTCGGACCGACCATTAGAAACCCTCATTCACCGGATGAGAAGGTAGATATTGAATCGGTTCATAAATTCTGGTTACTGCTGGTGGAAACATTGAAAAACGTTCCGGTAAAAAAATAGACCGATCCTTACAGGAGGTGCCTCAAAAATAACCAGGACAAAAGAAGAAATGCCCGGCAAAAGAACCAGAACCGGGAAAAAACCGGCCTGAAAAAGTGTTGACCGTGTCCTTAAAAACGGAATAAACAAAAAAAACTGTCCGCGGACAGTTTTTATTTGGCGGTGTAATTTTATTCTTTAATAATGGTAGTCTGACATATCCGGATCAAACTTTATGTCTTGCCTCATCTGAAACAGATAACCGGTTACGCCCCTTCGCCCTTCTTGCTGCCAGAATCCTGCGCCCCCCGGGAGTGGCCATCCTTTCACGAAAACCATGCTTATTCTTTCTCTTCCTGTTTGATGGTTGAAATGTCCTCTTCATTGTATAAATATTATTAGGGTGATAATATGATCCGGTTCTTAATCAGGTCTGCAAAGATACTATTTTTTTATTATTTTCAAAAACCGGAAAACTAAAAATTTATCTCCATTAATAACCCCTTAAATAATCAATAAGGTATCTCTTAAAACCATATCCTACATATTAAGCCGCGGATTGAAAACACCTGTTATTCTTGAACCGAATGTATAGGACAGACCAATATTGCCGCTGAAATCATAACTCGTTGCCCTGCGTCGCTGCTCAAGCAGTATCTCCTCGAGCGAAAGATCTGCTTTGGGAATGGCCACAAGGTCATTTATCAGATTGAACCTCCCCATGATGCTCAATGATAAGCCCTCTATGATGCGGAGGTTCATGGTTGCAAACAACTCGGCCCGGTTGGACCGGAAATCATGAAAATGGTGAAATCCGATCAGCCCCGCCCTGATATTGCCCCATGGCTGCCGGAAATCTGCCGAAGACACAAGTGCCTGTCCCAAAAGCCACTCCTCTGTCTTGTCAAAAATGGTCTCTTCAACATAATCATAATACCCTGCCCCGAGCCTCCAGGCAATAGTGATGGAGCGACGGGTGGCCTCCTCATAAGGAAACAGGCTGTATTCAATGGCAGGAGAAACCTCGGCACTGAAGTACAGATTGTGGAAGGTGCTCACGAAAATATCGCCAAACACACCCGCTCCCCAGTGGTCGCCCAGGCTTATAATGTGATAGCTGTCAAAACCGCCCCTGACTGAAGTGGAAGTTATTGTACCGTCATCAGTTTTAAAATTTCTTTCATTGTAATTCCCGTAAGGACGCAACCTTGTCCGCGACTCAGTGGTTATCCTGTCCGCAAATATGCCGTACCTGATATGAAGCGAATTGCTGGTCTCCTGCCTGTTGAAGTTACCGCCACCGTACATCTCGATGACCCAGCTGTTCCAGGGATCCCTGAAAAGATCATCACCCTCTGCAACCGCCGGCGGAGCTGCGTCATATTCAATAAACATCCGGTCGGCTATACCGGATGCTGCTATAAAAGGCGCCAGCCCCATTTTGATCTTTTCGGTGTAACCCCTCCTGGTTTCATCTGATGTATTTGATGAGGGTGCCCAGTAACTTAGCTGAAAATTTTTATCCCTGTACTCCCTGTAACCGATAAATGAAATATTGTAGGTTGCCCCGGTGGTGCCGGCAGGATGACGTGACATGATAATATGAACGTTAGCGAGCTCCCTGTCCCTCACATACTGAACTACCGGAATCTGCTGCCTGATATAATCAGCATCAATCCAGGTGTCTATGTCAAGAAAAACGCTCAGCATGCTGTTATGGGTTCTCTGAACCTGTGCATCAGTTACTATTCCGGCAAAACCATAAAAAAGAGCCGGAATAAATAATATGAGCAATTTTGCTTTCGCGGAAATAAATGCCTGTCCCTGTATCTTTTTAATGTCGGATTCTTTATTCATACAATCAATAAATATTACTGATAAATTTCTCCCTGTATCCCTTAAAAATCAAGCGTAAAAATAGCTAAAAAAAGGCAAAAAGCCATGACCTGACAGGACGTACGTAATTTTAACTGTATACACCTGCCGGGAAAACAGGCAATCCAGCAGGGGTGCCCACTCAATCTATCCCGTTAATGAAGGGCATTGGGTTTTTGCAGCAGATATGGGTATTGACAAGGTTCTGATCTATAAAATTGACAGTGGGGGAAACTTAAATCCTGGCTATGCAACCCCTTCAGCAGTTATGGAGCCGGGAGCAGAGCTTGAGGTATGTCGCCCGGTTTGCATTAAGTTTTTATCAAGGTAAAGCAGATTTTGGTTACTTTTGCATATTGAATCAGAAAAATAATTTAAAAAGTATTATGGGCAAGATTACCTTTATGCTTACAATTTTAATGATGCTTGGAGCCTCCTACCTGGCACACGGATCGCAGACCGGCCGGGCAGAAATTATCAGTTTCCTTGAGATTATTGATATTGAATCCGGAAGCAGGGATGTGGTCTATTCTGACACCAGCCATTTTGAGGCGCCAAACTGGTCTCCCGACGGAAAAACACTCTATTTCAACAGCGGAGGTTTTATATACAGCATACCGGTTGAAGGGGGGGAGCCGGTAAGGCTTGATACCGGTTTTGCCGACCGCAACAACAATGATCATGTATTGTCACCAGGCGGCACCCATTTAGCCATAAGCCACCACAGCGCCGAAGATGGTGGTGCTTCCATTATATACATTGTAAATATTAATGGCGGAGAGCCTGTCAGAATTACCGGGAAAGGGCCCTCCTACCTTCACGGATGGTCACCTGACGGTATGGAGTTGGCTTATGTTGGTATGAGGGACGGAAAACAGTATGACATTTATGTTATTCCTGTAAAGGGAGGGCCCGAGGTTCAGCTGACCCATACAGCTGCGCATGAAGACGGTCCGGACTACAGTCCCTGCGGCAACTATATCTGGTTTAACTCCGACAGGAGCGGGGTAATGCAGATCTGGAAAATGAACCGCGACGGGAGCAACCCCGTCCAGATGACCTTTGACGAATACAATGACTGGTTCCCTCATCCCTCACCCGATGGGAAGAATGTTGCCCTGCTTTCATATGACAAGGGAGTGGAGGGCCATCCCGCAAATAAAAAGGTGTGGCTGAGACTGATGCCTTCCGAAGGAGGTGAACCTGTTGTGCTTACTGAACTGTTTGGCGGACAGGGGACAATAAATGTTCCGTCATGGGCACCCGACAGTAAAAGATTTGCATTTGTCAGCTATAAACTGCTTGAATGATCTGCATTATCTCCCTGCACGCGTTTCAAGGGAAGGTAAAAAGACAATCTTCTTGTTCCGGAAATATTCCTCTTCGAAAAGGGTGTGAATATCAAATATCTTCACCCGGGTTTTCCACTCAGCCAGCTCCGCATCAAGCTCGCCGCCCTTTAGGCTGTAAATGCCGAAGGAGAGGTTAGGTCGCCTGCTGAAAAAGAGCTTGCCGGCAGATAATTTTACCAGCTCAGGAAAAGAGCATGCTGCCCGGCTCACCACATAATGGAATAAGCCCTTAAAATCCTCTGCCCTGGTATGAGAAGTCGAAACGTTGTCAAGACCGAGTTCCCGGGTGATGTTTTCAACCACCCTGATCTTTTTGCCAATGGAGTCAATCAGGGTGAAATGTACGCCGGGAAAAACTATTGCAAGAGGGATGCCGGGAAAACCTCCCCCGGTGCCGATATCAAGGACTGTCTCTTTTTCCCCGAAAGGGATGACCCTGGCAAGGCTAAGCGAGTGCAATACATGATTAATGCAGAGGTTGGGAAGATCTTTTCTGGATATTACATTTATACGCTCATTCCAGAAACTGTAGAGATCTTCAAGCTGCCCGAACCTTTCTGCAGCAAGCGGGTCCAGACCGGGGAAATATCGGGCCAGGCAACCTGGGGCCAACACCATTACAATTTTGGATTGTTGTTGCTGAAAATGTTAAAAAGCAGATCCCTTGCCCTGAAAAGCTGAGCTTTGACGGTCCCTATAGGCAGGTCCAGCTCCTGGGCAATCTCATC
>SLOS01000285.1 GCA_007132365.1 Bacteroidales bacterium
CAAAAGCTTATCATTTATTTTGGAGGCAATGCCGAGGAGGTTTCGCATATGATACCCCTGGCAGCCATGTTTGAGGGTTGGGCGATGCTCCTTATAAATTACCCTGGTTATGGTAAAAGTGTGGGTAAGCCGGGCCAGGCCAGCTTTTACAATGCAGCACTTGCTATATACGATTTTGCTGCTGAAAGGGATGATATTGACAAGGACAATATTGTGCTGATGGGCAGGAGCATTGGTTCCGGATCAGCAGTCTTCCTTGCTCACGAAAGAAAAGTAAGTTCATTGGTTTTGATCTCTCCTTTTGAGAGTATCCGTGCGGTTGCACAGTCAAAGTTACCTTTCCTGCCTGTTAATCTGATCCTGCGTCATAAATTTCCTTCCAAAGAATATGCAGCTAATATTGATGTCCCATTACTGGCAATTTACGGTGCAGCCGATAATATCATACCGCCCATACACAGCAAAAGGTTTGCAGAATACTGGAAGGGCAAAAAAAAACTTGTAGAACTGTCCTCCTTTGGCCACAACGATATTTTTGGAAGTGATCAATTGTGGAAGGAAATTCATAAATTTTTGAAAATGTAGTTAAATAAGTTGCTGTGGGTTTTTCTTATTCCATTATACTGGTTTTTCAATTTCTATGCGAATTGTTTAACGTTTCGTGATTGAACAAAATGGAAAAATGATTGTAAAATATAAAAGCAATTGCTTAGTTTTGTAATAAAAATGTTTTATGCCAAGGAGTAAGTCATATGATGAGAATACGGTTCTGGAACGTGCCATGAATGTTTTCTGGAGTAACGGGTACGAAGCAACTTCTGTCCGCCTGCTTGAAAAACAGATGGGCATTAACCAGTTTTCAATCTATTCCAGCTTTTCCAGCAAGAAAAAGCTGTTTATCAAATCTATCAGCAAGTATCGCGAACATGTAAGGCAGAATGTCTATCAAACCCTGCTTCAGGAAGGTGCCGGCATGAAAGAACTTGAGCAGTATCTCCTTAAAGCTGTTCAAAAAAAAAGAGAGCCGGGAACATCCAGGGGATGCCTTGTTGTAAATACAGCAGCCGAAATAGGAGGCAGTGATGACGAGATAGCTGCTGAAGTGAACGGGTATTTTAATTTTATAAGGGAGATGTTGAGAAAGGTTCTCAAAACTGCTGTTGAAAAAGGTGAAATATCACCAGATACTGATATTGAAAAACAGTCGGCTTTTTTTCTTGGAGTAATGCAGGGACTTTCTGTTGCTTCAAAAACGATGGATCCCGTTCAGTTAAATGATTTTATTTCAGTCGCGGTGAAACAAATCAAATAATTTTTTTTGTTATGTATCTAAGCAATTGGTTAGATATGAATAATTAGTAAATCCTTAACCTGTCCATCATGATTAGATACCTATTTTTATTTGTTTCATTATCACTTACTATCACAGCCTACAGTCATAACAGCATGCAAAGTTTTGTAATCAGTCCCGGCGATGTAAAAGAGGTTTTCGAAAGAGTTCGTTCTCATAACTTTCATCCTTTGGATGATGATAATTCAATGACTATGGATCGTCATCTTGGTGTGGCAGGTATTGCAGATCCGGAGGAAGGTGACTGGCGGGTGCGGTTGCTTGCTGTAAGGGATCTGGTAAGGGCAGGGGTTGCTTATGTTGACCTTATAAAGGAGGGCCTGACAGATAAGTCTGTTCATGTACGCCAGATAAGCGCCATGGCACTTGGTATTCTCAGGGCAGATGAGGCCATCGAGGATCTTGAATATATCGCTGGAAACGACAATAATACAATGGTCCGTTCACAGGCCGTGGTTTCTCTCGGGCAAATAGCTTCAAAACAATCTCTTGGGTTGCTCAGGCAAAAACTTAAGGAGGATCTCTCGCGTGATGTCCGGCACCAGGTTGAATTGTCGATTGATCAGATCGAAAAACAAATGGGTGCCACCGATAAACTGTTAATTGCATACCTGACCCTTGATGAAACAGAATTCGGATCTGTAAGTGAAGGTGAGCCTGCACCGGATTTTATTCTCTACGATACCGGAGGTAAGGAATGGCAGTTAAGCAGGTTACGGGATCAGGGCTGGGTGGTTCTGATCTGGGTATTCGCGGACTGGTGTCCGGTGTGCCATGGGGAATTCCATGAGCTGATCGAAATGAAGGAAGAATTCAAAAAAGCAGGTGTGCAGGTGTAGTTGCCGCAAGGTATGGCGCAGATCCTTTGGCTTTTGCCGTTCATGCCGAGTACATCAACCGGCCGGCAACTGTAATTATAGACCCGGATGGAATTGTGAGGTTTGCTTATGCCGGTACTTTATGGGGAGACCGGCCCACTATTGAGCAAACACTGAAAATGATCGGGACGGGGGACTTCTCATTTGAACATCATCAAAGGAGGAAAACGAGGTAATGGACAGGCACAAAGCAACGGGAATTGTTTTCTTTTTTTGGATCGTTCTATAAATAGTATAATTGCCGGATTTTTTCTTTCCAAAGTAGATATAATCTTCTTACGGAGTGAATATGTTTCAAAGGCTTGCACTTATTGTTCTTATGTAGTTTTCCGGTGTCAATACACCGATCTCGCTTTTTAAATAATCTTTAACATTACGCGTAATAATTACGTCAATAAATCCTGCCCTGTTTGCAGCAAAATTCTGCAGAGCATCTTCAAAGTCTTTAAAGCCTGAATTCAGGGCTTGGATAACAGTTTCTCTATCCATGGAAAGTATATCCAGTATTGTCAATAATTTTCGTAATTTTTCAATTACTTTTTCGTGCCTGGCAACCTGTCTGAGCAGGTAATAGGTATTACTGCATATAACCGGAGTTATAAATCCTTTTATTTTTCTGGATTCGCACAAAGAGAAAAGTTGTGATGCCTGATCAGAAAAAGGTTTTCTGTCAAAAAAGAAATCAAGTATCACATCGGTGTCAACTAATACATTATCCATGCTAAAGATATTTTTCTGATAACCCCCTTGAAAGTTCTTTCTTATAATCAAAATCCTGAGGAGCTTTAAAGGAACCCTTTAATGATTTGATCAATGGTGTAATTTCAATATCAGGGTTATCCTGTTTTTTGGTTATTACCTTTAAGTAATTTTCAACAATGTCCGATAAACTATTATTTTTATCCCTGGCATACTTTTTAGCTCTGTCTATTACAGTCTTTTCAATTGTTAATGTCAGCTTTGTGTTCATATCACTTCTTTATTTATAATATTTATTACGTGTAAATTTAGTATATATTTTTATGCCGTGCAAATTTATTTAATATTATACGTGTGGCTTTTCTCGCTGTAACTTCTTTTTAAGCATTTCCGTGCCGATATAAATTATATACCCAATTTTTGGACTGCTTTGTGACTTGCCTGATATGTCCTCAGGAGCTGTATATGGCTGCAATTATGTGTAGTATTAATGTCATGCTACATATATCTAAGCAGTTGCTTGGTATTTGAGATATTATTTTATACTTTGCGCCTTATATTACTAATAAAATAATTGTTATGAAAACAGTAATTTTTTTGTTGTTTGTGGCATTTTTACATGCGGCCACTATTAACTCTTTAGCTCTTGGAAATAACCCGGGAGATAACCAGACAGATAACCCGGCAGAAAATCAAACGGATAACCCGGACAAACTGGTTGTATTGTGGACCAGCGATGATCCATACGTGGCAGAAAGGGTGGCTTTCATGTTTACCCATGCAGCCAAAACAGCAGGCTGGTTCAGTGAGGTGACCCTTATAATATGGGGTCCTTCAGCCAAACTTGCGGCTGAAAACATAAAGGTTCAGGATAAGCTCAAGGCCATGCAAAAAGATGGGGTGGTGATTGAGGCTTGTATTGTATGCGCCAATGCATATGGTGTAACCGATATCCTTAAAAATATGGATTTTGTTGTTAAGGGAATGGGCAGTCCGCTGACCGGTTATCTCAAAAGCGGGGCGAAAGTGCTGACATTCTGATTTATCCGTAACCGGACTCAATTGGTTTTTGCAATTTATTCCATTTCAGGTGATAGCATTAATATCCTGATAATGTACGTAAGGAATTGATCCTTTCAACGTCAGTTCTTATGAATAAAAGATAAAAAACCAAAATTATGGAAACACTTAAAATCTTATTAACGGGACTTATATTTGCGTTAATGTCCTGGGTCAATCCTTCGGGAAACACTTTCGACACTGAAGCAGCAACAGGTATCTCTTTTCACCAGGGAACGTGGGATGAAGCTTTGCAAATGGCCAGTGAAGAGGGTAAACCAATTTTTCTGGACATTTCTGCAAGTTGGTGCGGTCCGTGTAAAAGGCTTAAAGCAATTACTTTCACCGATCCGGAGGTTGGAAAACTTTTCAATGCCGGGTTTATTAATATGGTGGTTGATGGTGAAAAAGGTGAAGGTATTCATCTGGCAAGGAAATTTAAGATCAGGGGATATCCAAGCCTTATTTTTATCGACAGTGACGGGCAGCTAATTGCACAAGCAACGGGTTACCGTACCCCGGAACAGTTGATTGGAATGGGTAGACAGGTTTTGGAAAGGTGAGAGTTTATGGCTGTGAATTTGTTAATATCCACATATGAAAAATAACAAACCCGAAGAACATATACTGGTCATATTCGGGGCAACAGGCGATCTGGGCAAACGCAAACTCATCCCGGCCCTTTACGCCCTTTATGTGCTTAACCTGCTTCCTGATAAATCCCGTAAATCCCATGAAAACTCCTGTTGTCAGAATTTTTGATTCCACGGAAGATATAGCAGATCATTTTGCCAATATCCTGTTCCGGGCGGTAGTATCTGCAGGCACATGGTATAAGGCTTCTGTTGCTCTTTCCGGCGGTTCAACTCCACGAGCCATCTATTCATATCTTGCCTCCCTGAAAGGAAACCTTTTGGAATGGAATAGAATACACCTGTTCTGGGGAGACGAAAGATGTGTTGTCCCGGAAAGCCCGGAAAGCAATTACAGAATGGCAAAGGAAAGTCTTCTCGATCACATCAATATACCCGAATCCAATGTTTTCAGGATAAAAGGAGAAGAGGAGCCTCAATACGAAGCTGAAAGATACGCCGAAACTGTCTCCGGCCTTCTGCCTCACGAAAATCATATCCCCAAATTTGACCTTGTAATGCTGGGTCTCGGTGAGGACGGACACACAGTCTCGATTTTTCCTGATAATATCCTTCTTTTTCACAGCGATAGGCTGTTCGAAGCCACAGAGAATCCTTATAACGGACAACAGCGCATAACTGCAACCGGAAAATTAATAAATCAGGCTGCGATGGTTGTATTCATTGTTACCGGCCGTTCAAAAGCCGGAACCGCAGCAAGCCTGATTGAAAAAAGAGGCGATTGGAAGAATTATCCTGCTTCTCTTGTTCAGCCTGTAAACGGAGAACTACTCTGGCTGCTTGATGAAGAGGCTGCCAGTGAACTGGGAAAATGACAGAACCTTTATCCACTGCATGAATATTGTTAAAGGGTTCTGCCGGAACCTGAAATCCTGAACTTACCATGTAAGGAACCAGGAATTTGCCGTCTAATTTGTTGATCCGCGGATGTGCGCAGCGCGTCCGGGAAATGGGCTGCCGGCAAGCCGCAGCCCATTACAAGCAATTGTGAAACTACAACAAATTGAATATGAGACGGCTGATAAAACTTTTCTCTTTTCTTCTGGTGGTTAAATTTCAAACATACGGTCAGAATCCTTCAACTATCCAGGTGAACTCCCATGAGTTCGCGCAACTTATCTACACCGAAGAAGGGGTATTCCTTGATGTAAGGACTCAGCGGGAATTTCAGAACGGTCATATACCGGATGCAGGCAATCTGAATTATTATGCATTTGATTTCAGGAGACGGCTCCTGCTTCTTCCAAAAGATCAACCAATTTATTTATACTGCAATACTGGTTACCGGAGCGACAGGGCCGCTGATTTTCTAATAAGGAACGGATACGAACGGGTATATAATCTTCAGCACGGTATAATGGAGTGGGATTTATATGAATTGCCGGTGGCCATAGACCCGAATGCACAGCCCGATATGGACGACAGGTTCGAACCTGCTGATTTTGCAGATCTGATAAATTCGGAACCTGTTGTTTTTATTGATTTTTATGCTCCCTGGTGCGGCCCCTGCCGG
>SLOS01000089.1 GCA_007132365.1 Bacteroidales bacterium
GAAAATCGGCTCCAAAACCCACTATCAGGTCCGCCTTCCCGAAATGCATGTAAGGGATCACCCTTCGGTTGAAACATCTGCTGTTGGCTTCAAGCATTGCCGAAAATGAGAGCGGGTCGTACTGTATCCATTCTGACCGGGGTTGTTTCCCCAGGAAACCCCTGATAATTGATTCTGTTGAGGGACTGATAACTGTTCCGGTAAGGATAACCGTTTTACCTCCTGAAGAGGCCGCAGATTCGAGTCCTTCCTTCACCTTCAGGTCTGCATGCTCCCAGGTCACCACTGCACCATTCTCTGATGGCTGTCTGAAACGGGCAGTGTCATATAACTCCAGCACCGAGGCCTGAACCCGTGCTGATGCTGTCCCAGCGGACAGATCAGACAGGTCATTGCCTTCTATCTTAATGGGGCGGCCGTCACGAACCTTTACGAGGATACTTCCGTAATCATCGCCGTCAAAGAAGGTGCTCGCATAGTAATTTGCCGTTCCGGGAGTGATCTCCTCGGGTTTGAACAGATAAGGGATGGCCTTCTGAACAGGACGTTCACATCCGGCAATTAGCGCAGAGGTGGCTATACTGAATCCGCAGAGCTTCAAAAAATCCCGTCGTGATGAAGAGAGGTTCAGTGACTTCCCCTCAGCCAGATCAGCCATCTCGTTTTTATTCACGTACAGGTGATCTTCTATATAGTCTTGCCCGCCACTTCCTTTCAGTTCATCCAGGCTCTTCCAGTATTGTTTCTTCATCTGTGAATATTTATCTTTTCATTTCAGACAGAATACCCGTATTGTAATCCTTGTCATGTTATTTTAATATTCATCACGGGTATTTATTCATATTAATAGTGACATTTCATGCAATTTGTTCCCCCGGTCTCGCGGGCAGTGGCATAATCAAGCCGGCCCGCCCTTAAATCATCCCTCAATTGCATATAAACAGAGTAGAATTCATTATTTAAAACATCCACCTCCCTGCTGCGGTGGCAATCAAGGCACCAGCCCATGGAGAGATCATAAACCTGCATGACCCTGTCCATCTCCTCCACTTCCCCGTGACACTCCGAACAGTCAAGCCCGGCTGCACCAACATGCTGGGCATGGCTGAAGAAAGCATGATCAGGAAGATTATATACCCTGATCCATCTTATTGGCATTTCATTCTGATAAGCCTCAACAAGCTTGTTTATCTCAAAACGTCCGGAGTGAGTGCCATCCCTTACAATTACGTGGCAGTTCATGCACTGTGAAACAGACGGGATGCCTGCCGGATGTGAATATTCGGCTATCGAATGGCAATACAGGCAGTCGGTTTTGTTATCATGGGCATGAACCCTGTGAGAAAATTTGATCGGCTGATCGGGTTCATAATACTGTGAGCGGCCAAGGGCAATAGCCTCATGGGCAATGGTTTTGAGCATAAAGAGTCCGGTGCCAAGAATAACGGCAAGATGGAGCAGTTTAAATGAGATCTTTTTGAATATGACAAGGTCGGCGACAGCAGCTATGAAAACAACAAGCAGCACCAAAAAAAGAATCAGGTTGGTGATTACCGGCCTTTCATCCATTCCGCGCTCCGCAAAATCATCCATCCATGACTTTATCAGGAACATATCCTCGGGCGATATTTCGTAGGCATCGTGGACCTCCATCATTTTGGGTGACACAGGCTCCATTACGACAGCATGGAGATCCCCGGCTGACCTGTCCCTGTATAGACGGGCAATCTCATATGCAGACGGATTCCAGTTAAAGGTATCAATGGGGTTTACGTTATGGCAGGAGGCACATGATGCAGCATCCGGCCCCACCGGAACCAGTCCCCGAAACAGCCGCTCACCCCTTTTTATGTCATCTCCGGTAACCGGCCCGAAAACATGCTCAGCCTCATCTGAATCATGGTCTGCAGCCGGCCCGCTTTCAAATGCGGAAATATGCAGGCACAAAAAAAGAGATATGCAAAACAGAAAAGCAGGCCTGTATGCCCTTCTGAAAAGATCCGGTTGATTTGGCATCACGAAAAAATAAGCATTAATAAACTGTATTCAGCAGCAATATCCCAGGCAGCCGGCCCGTCTGTCCCGGTCACCTGCTGCCGGAAAAAATTTCTGGATAAATATATGAAATTAAAAAGGTATGATTCAAAACAGGGAATAACTTTCTGACTAATTTAGAATAAGAATTAATATACATGTATGCATATGCACCTATCCACCCATCCGGAAAACCTGCCGGAACAATAAAAGGCATTCAGGAAATTACTACCTGTTATATAGAATATGCACAAACCCGGTCTTGTTATAAAGAGGTTCCGGGGAGGTAATAACATAGAAATATACACCCGGGCTGACCCTTGTGCCGGCCGCAGTTCTGCCGTCCCAGTTGATTACAGGCGCGGTGTGTTTATAAACAACAGTTCCCCCGCGATCAATTATGGTAACTGTAAGAGGAGTTACACCATCTGATCTTACAATAAAACTGTCATTGATCCCGTCACCATCAGGGGTGAAAACATTGGGCACCTCAAAGGAATCATCCACTGTTACCGGTATTGCCCCGGAAACAAAGACCTCGCCGGGATCGGTAAGGCTTGTAACTGTAAGCACCGCATTATAGGTTCCGGCAGAAGCATAACTATGAACCGCAACCGGTCCGCCGCCGGTATTGCCATCGCCGAAGTCCCATTCAAAACTGTACAGGAGAGTATCGGCAGCAGCGAAAAATACTTCAGGGCCGGTTCCGGAACGGTAAAAACTTCTGAATATTACCTGGTATGAAGAGAGGTCTTCAACCTCATATTCAAAGGAGACATCATCAATCTGTGCCTTAAGGACGGTGACCGGTACAAGTGAGCAGAAAAGCAAAAGGATCCTGAGGTAATTATGCATGGTTAAGAAGGTTTGCCGGCCTGGCTTTTATACGTTTATGCCGCAATTTATCAAATTTTTTCCGTCAATCGTTTAACAAGCTTGAAATTATTGAAAAACTCCTTTGCAATTACCCTTATTACGGTATATGCAGGAATAGCCAGGAACATTCCCAGTATCCCTGCAGTGCTGCCGGCAATCATCAGAACAAGAAATATTTCCATAGGGTGTGCATGAACACTGCTGGCATATATCAGGGGCTGGAACAGCATGTTGTCAATCAGCTGAACGCTCATAAAAACAATAAGCATATATCCGAGCAAAGGCAGCATATCGGTATAGAATGAGAGCTCAAGATGTGTCACTATGCCTATGAAAATGCCAAGTGTGGCCCCGATAACAGGGCCGATATAGGGGATCACATTGAAAACACCCACAAGCAATCCTATAACAAGGGCATTGTTAAACCTTAACCCGACAATCAGCATACCGATTGTAATAAGGATTATAATAAAGGTTATCTGCAGGAGGATTCCTATAAAATATCGCATCAGCAGATACCTGATTGAGGAGATGACATGCCTTACAGCCCGTTCATGCACGGTGGGGACAAAAATGAGTATTCCTTCCAGGAAAAGCCGGTCATCCTTCAGAAAGAAGAATGTCATAAACGAGATTGCAAATGCGGCAATGAAAATATTTCCCAGCAGCTTGGCCAGGGAGCTGAATATACCGGTAAAAAAATCAACGCTGAGAACCGAATTGAGCTTATCTGAAAAGAACTCCGGTATACTTATATCGCGGAAAGCATCAAGTTCAAGCCTTAGCATGAAAGACTCAATCTGCTGGATGGGCTCATCCAGGTTTCTTATAACTGCTTCGGTATTTACGTTTGCAAGCTCACTTGCCTGAAAAGCTAAAATCGGGACAAAAATCCGGAAAAACAGAAGAAGCGCCCCCCAAAGCATCGCCAGTCCGAGAAGTGCACTCAACGCTCTGGGAACCTTTATATTATTATATTTCAGCTTATCCAGCAGGTCAACAACAGGCCTCCCGACCAGGGAGAGTACAAAACTTACCAGTATATAAAAGATAATTGATCTTAAATACCAGATTATAAACAGTGTAACAGCCGCTCCCAGGACAATTGCAATATACTTTCCGGTTCCGCTTTTTATTTCAAACTTAGGATCCAATCCTTAAAATTTATCCGGCCTGTCAATTAACCGGAGGTTAGCCAATAATTTTACCGGTTTCTTAAAATTAAACAAAAACAAAAATAAGTATTTTGATAACAATACCTTATAATCACCGCCAAAATCATATTCTGCATGACCGGCAATATTTTAACAGCTTTGATTATCTTCATGGCCTGAATCAGAATTTTTATATGATACAATCACATGCAGGAGAGCTGTCCGCGCTTATGGCAGCTATATTCTGGACATTTACCGCTTTGGCATTTGAATCGGCCGGTAAAAAAATAGGGTCAATTACCGTGAACCTTGTAAGGCTTTTCATGGCCTTCATATTTCTGGGTATCTTCACATGGATCAGCAGGGGACATTTTTTCCCGGCAGGGGCAAGCGCCCATAACTGGATATGGCTGTCGCTTAGCGGACTGGTGGGGTTTGTGCTGGGGGACCTGTTTCTATTCAGGGCATATGTGGTGGTTGGAGCCCGTATATCCATGCTCATCATGTCACTTGCGCCTCCAATTGCTGCTGTAGTTGGATGGATGATAATGGGGGAAACCATGTCACCCAAAAGCATGGCAGGCATGATGGTCACTTTCGCGGGAATTGCAATGGTCATACTGACCAGGCAAAAAGATGACCTTCCCCCTGTACCGGGATACCCCAAAGAGCAGCCCGGAAAGAACAGCCTGAAATTTACATACCCGGTTGCAGGACTTCTGCTGGCTTTCGGCGGAGCAGCAGGACAGGCGACCGGACTGGTGTTGAGTAAATACGGCATGGAAGGCTATGATGCCTTTGCAGCTACCCAGATCAGGGTCATTACCGGGTTTTTCGGGTTTATGGTTATATACACAATGCTGCGCCGCTGGTACCGGCTGATTCCTGCGCTTAAAAACAGGCCGGCAATGAAAAGCCTCACGATAGGCGCATTTTTCGGGCCCTTCCTGGGTGTTTCATTTTCTCTGCTGGCAGTGAAATACACCTCATCAGGCATTGCTGCCACCATCATGAGCATAGTGCCGGTCCTCATCATCCCCTTTTCGGTTATCATGTTTAAAGAAAAAATAACCCCCAGGGAAGTTGCAGGGGCATTTGTTGCCATTGGAGGGGTTGCACTTTTCTTCCTGTAAAAGGTTTCGCCGGATTCTGTTCAGCATTGCCGTTGGTCTTCCCTGATTTTAATTTTCCATCACCAGTCCCCCGAACCTCCGCCCGAATTCCCTGAGCTGGTGAATTTTTTCGGCATGGGGATAGAATTTGGAGGAAAAGCCGCCTTCCATCACCTTCAGCTTGAGGTTTTTCAGGTTGCCTTCGATAATATCCACAGCTTCGCCGCTCCATCCGTAGGAACCGAATGAGGCTGCCGGTTTACCCTTGTCCCTGATAGGGTTAATAAGCGAGAAGAGCCTGTAAACAGGGAGCAGTGTATTCTGGTTGATGGTTGGCGATCCGATAAGCAGGGCATTGCAGCGGGTCAGCAATGAATCGATCTCTCCAAGAGGCATCGTTTCAATATCGGCCGTTTCAACAATGATTCCCGGCGCAGTTTCCCTGATACCTTCAGCAATGTATCCGGCCATCTGCTTTGTATATCCATAAGCCGAAATATAGGTAACCAGGACATACTTCCCTTCAGCATCCGCATCAGCAAGGTACTCCCTGGCATATTTCTCCGAAAGGTCAACATACTTTTTCCAGTTGGACCTCAAAATCGGGCCGTGACCGGTTGCAATGACCGAAATATCGAGAGGTCTTATCTTTTCAATGGCCTTCAGCATAAATTTACTGTAAGGCTTCAGTATGACATCAAAATAGTATTTAAAGGAATCGTCATAACCTGGAACAAGGTCATCAAACATCTCCCCGGTGCAGAAATGCGCCCCGAAAGAGTCGCAGGTGAACAGCACCCTGTCCTCCACAAGCCATGTATAAATTGAGTCCGGCCAGTGCAGGTTGGGAGCAGAGATAAATTTCAGGGTTTTGTTGCCCAGGTCAAGTGTGTCGCCATCCTTTACCTTCATGCTTTTAAAAGGTATGGAAACAATGTCCTCAAGGTAACGGATGGCATTCCCGCTGCCCACCAC
>SLOS01000053.1 GCA_007132365.1 Bacteroidales bacterium
ATGACCATTGTTTGCGGAGACAGCCATACTTCAACGCACGGTGCATTTGGAAGCATAGCATTCGGCATCGGGACAAGCGAGGTGGAAATGGTGCTTGCCAGTCAGTGCCTGATGCAAACCAAACCCAAAAGAATGCGAATTAACGTAGATGGTAAGTTGCATAAAGGGGTTGGCTCCAAGGATATCATCCTTTATATTATTTCAAAAATATCAACAGGAGGCGCAACCGGTTATTTTGTTGAGTATGCAGGTTCGGCAATCCGCAGTCTGTCAATGGAGGCAAGAATGACCATCTGCAACATGAGTATTGAAATGGGTGCCAGGGGGGGGCTAATCGCACCCGATGAGGTGACTTTTGAGTATATCAGGGGACGGGAATTTGCACCCAAAGAGGATCAGTGGGAGAGGAAACTTGAGTATTGGAAAACCCTTCCTTCTGATCCGGATGCCGAATTTGACAAGGAACTGTTTTTTAAAGCCGAAGAAATTGAGCCCATGATCACCTATGGAACCAACCCCGGTATGGGAACCGGAATTACAGGCAGGATACCTCTTATTGAAGAGGTTGATCCTTCATCAAGGGCCTCTTTTAAAAAATCTCTGGAATATATGGATTTTTCGCCTGGTGAGCCGATGAACGGGAAAAAAGTGGACTATGTGTTCGTGGGAAGCTGCACAAACGGAAGGATTGAGGATCTTCGCAATTTTGCAGCCTTTGTCAAAGGCAAAAAGAAAGCCGGGGATGTAACAGTATGGATAGTTCCCGGCAGCAGGCAGGTTGAAAAACAGGCTGATGAAGAGGGCATCAGGCAGGACCTTGAAAATGCCGGATTTGAAATGCGTCAGCCCGGTTGTTCGGCATGCCTCGCGATGAATGAAGATAAAATACCGGAAGGGAAATATGCTGTATCCACCTCAAACCGGAATTTTGAGGGAAGGCAGGGCCCGGGAGCCCGTACCATGCTTGTTAGTCCCCTCACCGCTGCAGCTGCAGCAATTACAGGGAAAGTTACAGATCCGAGAACTTTATTATAAAATACTTCTGTATGCCAATAGAAAAATTTTCAACACTGATATCAACATGTGTGCCTCTGCCAATTGAGAATGTAGATACTGACCAGATTATACCTGCAAGGTTTCTTAAAGCTACTACCCGTGAAGGTTTTGGTGCAAATCTTTTCAGGGACTGGAGATATGACAAGACCGGAAAGCCAAAAGAAGATTTTGTGCTTAACAGTGGCCGCTATTCAGGTCATATCCTGTTAACCGGCAAGAATTTCGGCAGCGGAAGCAGCAGGGAACATGCTGCCTGGGCAATCAAGGATCACGGTTTCAAAGTTGTGGTATCAAGTTTTTTTGCAGACATATTCAAAAGCAACGCGCTTAATAACGGCCTGCTTACCGTGCAGGTTTCCGCAGGATTTCTGGAAAGGATGTTTGAGCAGATTGAATCTGATCCTTCAGCCGAGGTCAGGGTTGACCTTGAAAATCAAAAAATTTCATTGCTGCCTGACGGGCCTGAGGAGGTATTTGAGATCAGTCAATACAAAAAGAAATGTCTGATAAACGGATATGATGACATTGATTATCTTCTGAGTTTAAGGAATAAAATAATTGAGTGGGAAAAAAACACATTATCATGAGAAAAATTGAAGTTATGGATACCACCCTCAGGGACGGGGAGCAGACCACCGGCGTTTCATTCAACGATTCAGAGAAACTGGCTATGGCCCAGATGCTTCTGGATGAGATCAGGGTAAACCGGATTGAGGTGGCTTCTGCACGTGTATCTGAAGGTGAGTTCAGGGCAGTAAAAAGAATTACCGAATGGGCCCGGGGCATGAATTATCTTGAACAGGTGGAAATTCTAAGTTTTGTGGACGGAACATTGTCGCTGGACTGGGTTGTTGAGGCTGGTGCCAGGGTTATAAACCTGCTGACAAAAGGATCGTTGAAACATCTGACAGGCCAGCTAAGGAAAACGCCTTCCGAACATTTCAGTGATATCGACAATGTAATTGAAGAAGCCGGAAAAAGAGGGATAAGCGTAAATGTTTATCTGGAGGACTGGTCCAATGGCATGATCCATTCTCCGGAATATGTTTTCCAGATGATCGAACACCTGAGTAAAAGAGATGTTAAAAGGATTATGCTGCCCGATACCCTTGGCATTCTGAATCCTGAGCAGACACTGGAATTCTGTAGTTCCATCACCGGCCGGTATCCGGATGTGCATTTTGATTTTCATGCCCATAATGATTATGACCTGGCAACCGCCAATGTCCTGGCTTCAATCAGGGCAGGTATCAGGGGAGTCCATACCACTGTCAACGGCCTTGGTGAGCGGGCAGGCAATGTCCCCCTTTCCAGTGTAATTGGCATTCTTAACGATCATCTCAAAGTTGAGAATGACCTGGTGGAGTCAAAGCTTTTCAAAGTTTCCAAAATGGTCGAGCTCTTCAGCGGACTCAGAATTCCTGCCAACAAACCCCTTACAGGTGAATATGTATTCACGCAATGCTGCGGGGTCCATGCAGATGGTGATGCCAAGGGTGATCTCTATTTTAATGAATTACTGCCTGAACGTTTTGGCCGCCTGAGGCGTTATGCTCTTGGTAAAACATCCGGTAAGGCAAGTATAAAAAAGAACCTTGAAGAGCTTGGCATTACGCTGTCAAAAGAGGATCTGGACAAGGTAACCCGGAGGGTTATAGAGCTTGGAGACCTGAAGGAAACGGTTACAACTGAAGATCTTCCCTATATAATTTCAGATGTTCTCAAAAACGGGTCACGCGAGCAGAGCATCAAACTGATAAACTATTATCTTACGGTTTCCAAAGGTCTTAAGCCTGTTGCTTCACTTAGTGTCTGCATAGACGGTGAAAAACATACTGAAACATCGGTGGGTGACGGACAGTATGATGCCTTCATGAAAGCAATGTGGAAGATTTATGAGAAGCTTGATAAGCCAAGGCCTGCACTGACTGACTACCTGGTTACTATCCCGCCCGGGGGGAAAACCGATGCCCTGGTGGAGACAACAATAACCTGGGAATACAAAGGCGTGGAATACAAGACACGTGGTTTGGACGCAGATCAGACAGGGGCTGCGATTAAGGCAACCATGAAGATGCTTAACATAATTGCAAATAATGAGTTAAAGACTTTGTCTGTCCCCGCGGATAAAATAAATAATTAACAATCTCAACCAAAACAATACATGGAGTTAAAGATTGCAGTACTTGCAGGGGACGGCATAGGTCCCGAAATCACTGCTCAGGCCATTAAAGTGGTAAATGCCGTTTGCAGAAGGATGGGCCATGATCCTTATTACAGAGAAGCACTTGTGGGAGCGGTTGCCATAGATAAAACAGGCGATCCATACCCTGACGAGACGCATCAGATCTGCATGGAATCTGATGCAGTCCTTTTCGGGGCAATCGGGGATCCCCGATTCGACAATGATCCGGGTGCCATTGTCAGACCGGAGAAAGGGCTTCTTGCTATGAGAAAGAAACTCGGGTTGTATGCCAATATAAGACCGGTAATGACTTTCCCCTCATTACTGCATAAATCCCCTTTACGGAAAGATATTGTTGAGGGAGCTGA
Source organism: Bacteroidales bacterium (assembly GCA_007132365.1). Taxonomy (GTDB): domain Bacteria; phylum Bacteroidota; class Bacteroidia; order Bacteroidales; family PUMT01; genus PXAP01. The sequence continues at coordinate 3,610 of SLOS01000053.1, forward strand.
ATTTGTCGCCATTCGCGAACTTACCGGGGGAATATATTTTGGCAGGCCCCAGGGTCGCTCTGAAGATGGTGATACTGCTTATGATACATGTGTCTATCATCGTTATGAAATAGAGCGGATCTGCCGCCTGGGCTTTGATTTTGCAATGAAACGGCGCAAAAAACTGACCATGGTTGATAAGGCCAATGTGCTGGCTACCTCAAGGCTGTGGCGGGAGACAATGCAGATTCTTGCCCCCTCTTATCCCGAGGTTGAAGTTGAATATATGTTCGTCGATAATGCTGCAATGCAGATAATCCAGTGGCCCGGGCGTTTTGATGTACTGGTTACCGAAAATATGTTCGGCGACATATTAACAGATGAGGCAAGTGTGATTACTGGTTCTCTCGGACTGCTTCCGTCTGCATCCATAGGACTCCATACTTCTGTATTTGAGCCGATTCACGGTTCCTATCCGCAGGCTGCCGGCAGGAACATCGCCAATCCGCTCGCGACAGTTTTATCAGCTGCGCTCATGTTTGAATATGCATTCAGCCTGGGGGCCGAGGCAGATCTCATAAGGCAGGTTGTTGACAATTCTCTTGCTGAAGGAGTAGTGACTGAAGATATTGACCCGGTAAAGCCGAAAAGCACATCAGAGGTAGGGGACTGGCTTGCAGCCAGGATTGAAGACGTTACAGCGTAAAGAGATTTGAACTGACGGTTGCCGGAGGCTAAACAGCTAAAGCCTCTCCCGTCAGGGTGAGGCTTTTTTGTATCTTGCATACGAATTATTATATAATTTAAATCAGAAATTAATTATGAAGAAGGTTCTGAAATTTGGCGGAAGTTCCCTGAGTGACGGCCCTGCAATGTCCACGCTGCTGAAAATCATTTCTGAAAATCTGGAGAATAAGAACCAGGTGATATTAGTCTGTTCCGCTCTTGAAGGGATCACTAATCTTATAAATGACCTTATTGAAAAGGCTATTGATGGCCAGGATGTTTCACAGGGAGTAAGGGACCTTGAAGAAAGACACTATGAGATTGTAAGGTCTCACCTGGAGGTTCGCCGGCAAAACCAGGTACTTTTAGGGCTGAAGCTATATTTTAATCAGCTGGAGGAGATGCTTTCGGGTATAATGGCTCTGGGTGAGGTTTCCCTTCGAACTATTGACCGCGCCCTGTCATTCGGAGAGCTTTGCTCGGCCTTCATGTTTACCTCTTTTATTGATCAGTTTTGCGGCAGCGCAGTATTTGCCGATACCCGTCAGCTTATCAAAACCGACAGTAATTTTGGCCAGGCAAATATAAATGAAGATTTCAGCAACTCTCTGATCAGAACTTTCGTTAAGGAAAATGACGGGTTAATTCCTGTTTTTACAGGTTTTATCGCCTCCAATGAGGCAGGGATAACTACTACACTGGGCCGGGGAGGATCTGATTACACTGCTGCAATCGTTGCTGCTGCTCTGAATGCAGATGAAATACAGATATGGACCAATGTTGATGGTATCATGACGGCCGATCCGAGGATGGTTAGCAAGGCCTTCTCCATACCACGGCTTACATACAGTGAGGCTGTTGAACTGAGTTATTTCGGCGCCAAGGTAATACATCCTCCAACCATGTTTCCTGCAAGGTCAAAAAATATTCCGATTATTATCAAGAACAGCTTTAACCCCTCTTTTGAAGGAACAATTATTTCCGGCACTGCTGCCGGAAACGGTTCCCTCATAAAAGGTATATCCTGTATCTCGGAAATATGCCTGGTCACCATACAGGGTGGTGCAATGGTTGGTGAGAAGGGTTTCGGTGGAAGATTATTCAGCAAGCTTGCAACTGAAGGGATAAATGTATTTCTTATTACCCAGGCCAGCTCACAGCACAGCATCAGCCTCGCCATCAGTCCCCGTGACATCTCTCTTGCCCGCAGGGTCATCAACAGGGAGTTTGAACAGGATTTTGAGACAGGCAGGCTTGACAAACCTGATTTTGATGATACACTCAGCATTATCGCGGTGGTCGGGGAGAATATGAGGCAGAAAAGAGGCCTTTCAGGTAAGGTTTTCAGCTCACTTGGAAGAAGCGGTGTCAATGTTATAGCGATAGCACAGGGGTCATCTGAGCTGAATATTTCGGTGGTAATTGCCAGGAGGGATGTTTCAAAAGCGATGAACTCGGTTCATGATGATATGTTCCTTTCACCTGTCAAGACGCTCAATGTATTTTTCTGCGGGGTCGGCAATATCGGAAGCACCCTGCTGCGTCAGATTGACACCCATCTCTCTTTTCTTGAGGAAAAGCGTCATATCAGGCTTAGCCTGATAGGCGTCTGCAACAGTAAATCCATTCTTTTCAGTAAGGAAGGTGTCAGCGCCCGTACATGGAAACAGGACCTGCTGCAAAAAGGTAAACCCGGAAATGTGAACGATTTCATTGAGCGTGCGTTTGAATTGAACCTGCCCAATTCAGTCTTTGTCGACAATACCGGCAGTAAAGAGGTTCCGGAGCTTTATTCACAGCTTTTTGAAAAAAG
>SLOS01000275.1 GCA_007132365.1 Bacteroidales bacterium
AGTAGTGAGCCTGTTCATTTATAAAGGCTTTAAGTTTAAGGCCGGAGTCGTATCCTTCAAACCTACCGACGGGGAAAACACGGTTGCGGGCAGAGAACATAGCCACCAGGTTGGCGTTGCTACCTCCGCTAAGAAAAATACCATCACCCTCCTCGTAACCGACATAGCTGTTCATCAGCCTTATCATCTCGGTTTCGATGACCGTTGCAGCCGGGGCCACCTCGTAGGTGTACATAGAGGTATTGGCCAGCGTGGTGATAACCTCGCCTATAAAAGCAGGGAAGTTGAAACCAGAGTACAACTGGTTAAGGAACTGCTTGTTGCCGGTACGTACCGAGTACTCAAGGTATTTGTCAACCATCTCAAGGAAACCCTTTCCGTCAACGCCCTTATCCTCAACTTCAGCTCCCAGTACCTCCTTTAGCTCGACGGGCATCCTGAACTTTACCACCGGCTTGTCGTTGTCGTTGTTGCTTTTTATATAACTGTCTATCTTTTCAAAAGTACTTTTAAGAATATGTTCCTGGTCCATCTTTTATCAGTTTTTATTATTTGTTATATTAATCAAATCAAGCCCTGCATTATCTGCCGGGATGCGTTTATCGGTGCCGCCCGAAGAGTCCAACTACTTAATATTGGGTTATCCGGTAATAATCTGTCCTTCATAGTGTTATACTTTATTTAAATGCCGCGAATTGCTACTCCCGGTTTTATGCTGGCCGATACTGGTTTGTCCGGTATTGCGTTGCCCGGCATCTTGCTGCCTATTTCCCGTCCTTGTTGATATTTTCAACCGCAGTTTTAGCAGATCAAGATAGTCGTCCAACGCATGTTTGCAGATGGCGCTGAAAGCTTCTTCCCTGATTATTGCTTCGCGCGGACAATTAAGAAAAGCGGGACCGTTGGTTGTTATCACCTTTCTGCTTTCCGGCAGGTAAACCCTTGATTTTTTGGCAAGGGATCCGTTTCCTGAATCGGAGCCGTATATGTGAAGGGACATTATGTTTTTATTGCCGGTATTTCCCATCATATGGATCAGGTCTCCGGTCAGACAGGCTACCTGCCCTTCCCCGAAAGGGGAGTTGCTCCTCAGCCTGAGCAGGCCGTCCTCAAACCGGTAAACCCTGTGGGTAAAATCTCCCAGCGCAACAACACAGCCCCAGTCCGTGCTGCCATGATCATGAATGGCGGTAAAATCGCCAGGTGTCCAGCACATTAGAAAGATCTTCAGTCTCCGGCTCTCATGGAGAAGTATGCGGCCGTAGCTCTGATCCGGCGGATGACTGAAAGATGAATGATTTTCAAACTCATTTGCCGAAATCCCTGCACCGGCAACTGCTTCTTTAATGAAACTGAAGTCAACCGGATCCCTGGCCTCAATTTTACGGGACAGCTTAACGACTTTTTCAGGTATTCTTGAACTCATATTGCTTTTTATTGTATTGATTTTCAATGGTCTGTTGTCCATGGAACTGATCTGCAACACTGAATTTTCATCATTTTCTGACATTTAATCATATCTTTCTGATTTCTCATAGAAAAAATTCATTAACAGGGTGCTATTGGCACACGAAATAGGTCGAAGGCCAAACCCGCCATGCTTAAGTTCGTAGTTCCTGCCGGAGTTTTTAAAATGGCTCGCTTCATGGCTTAATATCTTCCGAAATCAGGATTCCCGACAGGGTATCCCTGCCGTACATAATTACCTCTCCCACAACAGGTGCGAGATAGGTGCCGCCGTCAAAACGAACAAAAAAATTTTCGACCGCCACCTGCTTGTCCCCGATATTTGTCCGTGCTGCGAACCTGCCGTCCGCACCTCTTTCAATCCTGAACACCTTAGTGTCAAAGGAGACGAATCTAAAAAGAGCATGATCAGGCGACGACTCAATGATCTTTATCCCATAGGAATACCTTCTCTGTACCCATGTTAGAGGCTCATGAGACCCGGCCCCGGACTTCTTCACCCAGTATATATTTACCGGCGATGTTCTATCAAGTCTCCCGTCTGCTGCAAGCCTGACATCATAGTAGATTTCATCTGCATCCCTGCTTCTGCCTATTCTGAAAAGATTTTGGTCAGGGTTTCGGGCCACTGCCGGTAATTCCTGCATAAAAAACAGAAGCAACGCCAGGAGGCTTGATATTTTTTGTGACTGGATCATTTCATTGGCAAGAAGCTCCTGCCGGCTCAGGCCGGCAGGAGCAGGAGCTGCAATTACTGTTGGTTGTATATCGCATTTACCGTTACTTCGACAGTTCCGGCAATGTTGGAGGCAGGCCTTCCGCTTGAAAATTCGATCCCGTAATCGGCAAGCGTCACGTCAAACACGCTTTTTGCGGTTACCTGATTGCCGTTGACGGTAACAGTGCCCTTCTCATTGATCTTGTTTGTAACCCCCCTGATGGTAAGTTCTCCTTCAATACTGGCATCATAGGTGCCATTGGATGAGAAATCTATCTCATCGAGGTTGGTAATTTTTCCAACCAGGCGGGCAGTAGGGTATTCACTTGTGTGAAGAAACCTCTCCTGATTAAAGTGCCTCTGCATTAATCTTTTATCAAACTCAAAACCCTGCATCGGTACTGAAAATGCAACACTTCCGTTCGAGGTATTAAGTGTACTTGTTGACGAGTAGTTGTTGGCTTCAATATCCTCTGCCGGTGTAGTTGAAAAGAATTTGATTTGGATGTTCTCACTTACCAGCCTGCCGCTGTCCTGCGCCGTAACTTGCAGGCTGACAAACATAAATGTTAAGGCAAGAAAAAGATTTGTTGTCTTCATTGTTTTCATAGTTTTTATAGTTTTGATTGTCTTCATCGTTTTGTTTGTCTTAATCGTTTTCATTGTCTGAAAGTTTTTAATTTTTCTGAATTGATTTGCTCTATATATAATCGGTTTATGTTAAGATTTGTCGTTTCAATCGACCAGATCGCTTTTTTCAACCGTTACATTTATGTACATTTCCAGATCTTCATCATAATAGGCTCCGGACCGGATCACTCCCTTTATAGATACGATGTCGCCAGTCTCAATTCCAATTACCCGTTCATTCGTTTCATGCATAAAAGTGCAGCTTACACCGGCTTTGTCATTGTCACCCTTAAGCAACACAACCTTTTCGCCGTTAAAATTCTCTGATATCCTCGCCACTGTGCCGGTGACCTCAAGTATCTTTGATTCGCCGTCGGCTGCCAGGTACTTGCGGTTGGCGCTGCCAATATCGTCCAGGAATTCTGCAACCAGCCCGGAAGCATTTAAGTTATAGTCGGCCGGCAAATTCCGGATATCCCTCTGGGGCATGAAGAACATGTACAATCCAATGCCTGCTCCAACGAGGACTCCTGCAACAATAAGTATTGCCAGAATGCGAAGTGTCTTTTTTCGTTTCATTTGCGTTTGTTTTTTTAGTTAACGCCAGGAACCTTGTTCATGGCTCGCTTACTTTTTCAAAGTCAACGGAATTGTCGCAGAAAAAACTGAACCTTACAAAAAATTTTCAATGGTTTTAAAAGAGCAGGCTTGACCCTGCAAAAAGGCCCCACAAACATGGTCAGATCTATCTTAATAAATTGAATTCAGCAAACTTTACCTTGGTCTCAATATTGCCTGTCAGAAAACCCCTGGCAACGATCCTGTTGAGCAAGGCCCCACGCAGGCTGAATGCCCCGCCTACGCCATCCTGGCTTAAGCGGCTGTCGTAATAAGTTGAAAGTGTGTAAAAAGGCAGTTTTCCTCGATCAATGTAACCGAATTGTCAATAATAGTCCTGCTCTCAAGTAACCCCTGTATTTGAAGGGAACCGGTTGTCGTATTAGTGAAACGGAGAAACAGGTGCTGGTTGTAAATATTTTTACCATATGACAAATTCCTGTAGTCAAAAATATTGATGACTGCACCATACCTTAAACCCAGATCAGAATCATAAGCCAGTGCGGGTATGATACCAAACCTGAATCGAAGTGGATTCTCTTTGCTACTGGTATAATAATTCGTATCGGCACCGGTTAAGGATAACGAAATGAGTACGATAAAACCAAAAATCAGAAGTTCTGATTTAATTTTTCAAGTGCAGGCATGTATAGTTTGTGTTATTACACCAAATCTGACGTTTATCACTTTGCAACCTGACACAACAGATAATGGTGAAAGAATCCATTATGATGATCATATCAGGAACCATGATCGATTTTGGAGCTCCCATGATAATAATCACCATTAAATAACTATCATGGTGGTAAGTAACTACTTAACAAATACTGTCTTGATATTGGTAAACTCCTTGATGCCGAAATAGGATAACTCCCTGCCATATCCGCTGTGGCCGATTCCGCCGAAAGGCAGACGGGGATCGGAACGGACAAAGTCATTTACAAAACAGCAGCCTGCCTGAAGCTGTTTCCCGGCAATTTCGGTTCCCGTTTCAATATCGCCGGTGAAAACTGCGGCACCGAGCCCGAATTGTGTATCATTTGCAATCCTGATTGCATCTTCCTGATCTTCAGCGGCAATTATTGCTGCAACAGGGCCGAATACCTCCTCTTCATAGGCGGGCATACCCGGCTTAACGCCGGAAAGTACTGTTGGCGGATACCAGGCACCTTCCTGCTCCGGGAGCTTCCCGCCCAGCAGGCACTTAGCTCCTTTTTCAATGCTTTTGGTAACCTGATCATGCAGCTCGTCCCTCAACGATTCTGATGCCTGGGGACCAAGGTCATTATGTTCATCCATCGGATCACCCATTTTTTTGTTCTGCATTTCGTCAACGAATCTCTTCTCAAATTCTGCCAGCCTCGATCTGACCACTATAAAACGCTTTGCGGCAATACAACTTTGTCCGCCGTTTATCAGGCGGGCATTGACACACAACGGAACGGCGGAATCCAGATCGGCATCTTCCAGTATTACATAGGGATCGCTGCCACCCAGCTCAAGCACTGTTTTCTTAAGCTCTGCACCTGCTTTGGCCGCCACTGCCCGACCGGCCCTGACACTGCCCGTAAGGGTAACAGCTTTGATAACAGGGTCTTCAATAACTTTTCCAACATACCGGCTGCCAATCTTAATTGTCCTGAACAGATTTCCCGGGAATCCTGCTTCAGTGAATAAAGCCTCTATAGCAATGGCTGTCCCGGTAACACTTGAGGCATGCTTAAGCAAAGCTCCATTCCCCGCCATGAGGGCCGGGGCGGCAAACCTGAAAACCTGCCAGAAAGGAAAGTTCCATGGCATCACTGCAAGCACAACACCCAGTGGATTGAATGCTACAAAACTCTCCCTGCCTCCTGCTTCAACATATTCATTGGCAAGGTATTTTTCGGCATTCCGTGCATAATATTCACAAACTTCCGCACATTTCTCAACCTCTGCCTTTGACTGAAGAATGGGTTTGCCCATTTCCGTGGTGATCAGCCGGGCATACTTTTCGATGTTCTGTTTCAGTTTTGATGCAGCTAGCATCATGAGTGCGGAACGTTCTCCGAAACCGGTTTTATTCCATTCCTTAGCCGCTCTTTCAGCTCCGAAAATGATGGATGCCAGTTCATAGTGGTTGTGTTGCTCATATTCCTGAACAAGTTTACCGCTGGCCGGATTTATTGAGGCTAGTTTCTTTTTACTCATAGTTAAATTTTATTATCATATAATATGTGATCTACTGATCTGCCTTTGTAAAATTAGAAAACCTGCCCGTTTTTTGTTAATTTTATAGACTAATTTCAATACTTTAAAACCAAATACCATGAGCGTGAAAATTGCTTTTTTCGATGCCAAGCCTTACGACAGGGATATTTTCAATGAGGTAAACAATGATTTTGGCTATGATATAAAATATTTCAGGTTCAACCTGACTGCCGACAATGCAATCCTTTCCGAATGTGCGGATGTGATATGTGTGTTTGTTAATGATATGATCTCATCTGAAGTGATCGACAAGCTTCATGAATGCAAAGTAAAACTGATCGCTTTAAGATGTTCAGGGTATAATAATGTGGACCTGAAAGCTGCAGCTGATAAAATCCAGGTGGCCAGGGTACCTGCATACTCTCCGAATGCAATTGCCGAACATACGGTTGCGCTGATGCTTTCACTGAACCGTAAGATACACAGGGCTTACTGGAGGAC
>SLOS01000287.1 GCA_007132365.1 Bacteroidales bacterium
AATATAAAACACAAAAAATGCAAATCTGCCGGCAAATAGTGACCCATATACCAAAACACCGAACAGTCCGCCGGTAAAAGTACGTTGTAAAAAATTACTCAAATTTCAAATTCTTTAATATCTGTAATGCAAATGTTTCGTTTGCAGCCTTAACAAATACCTCAATATTCCCAATGAGATAAGAAGAATCTTTCTGATTCACAATAACTGCTTCAATGCCATTTTGCTGAATCATCTGTTTTGCCATTTCAGCACGGTGAAGCTCAACTGTTCTGTAAACAACTATCCAGTCTTTTTGCATACAGATCTAATCATTATGCCCTTTCCTGCCCGGGTAACTTATCCTGATCATCACTGCCGGGAATTATCTTCTTCTCCCCGGCTTTCGCAGATTGTTCCTTTTTGCCGGTATTCTCATTGCCGCCATCTTTGTTAACGGGTGATTTTTCCCTTTTGCCAGAATCCTTAACCTGACTGTCGCCAGCCCCTGTACCTTGTTCACTTTCAGCAGGCTCTTCATTATTGAGCATTGCTGAAGATTGCTTGATAAGTGGCTCCTTTTCGGGCGTTTTGAATTTCCTTTTACCAAATACCCTTTCAAGGTCCTCACTGAAGATTACCTCCTTTTCAAGCAGAAGTTCGGCCAGTTTTTCCAGGCCCTTCTTATTTTTTGTTAAAAGGTCTTTTGCCCTTTTAAAGGCGCTGTCTACTATCTCCTTGACCTCCTTATCTATAAGTTCTGCAGTATTTTCACTGTAGGGTTTTGAGAAATTGTACTCATTCTGCCCGGAAGAGTCATAAAAACTTATGTTACCTATTTTTTTGCTCATCCCGAAATAGGTAACCATTGCATATGCCTGCTTGGTGACCCTCTCAAGGTCATTAAGCGCCCCTGTGGAGACCTTACTGAAATTAATCTCTTCAGATGCACGGCCACCCAGGGCCACACACATTTCATCGCTGAGCTGCTCGGTGGTGGTTATCTGCCTCTCCTCGGGCAGATACCATGCTGCGCCCAGTGATCTGCCCCTTGGAATAATGGTAACCTTTACCAGCGGATTGGCATGCTCCAGAAGCCAGCTCAGAGTGGCATGCCCGGCTTCGTGAAAAGCTATGGTCCGCTTCTCCTCCATTGATATGATCTTATTCTTCCGTTCCAGTCCCCCGATTATCCTGTCAATGGCATCCAGAAAATCCTGTTTCCCTACAGCTTTCTTATCTTTTCTGGCAGCGATCAGTGCAGCTTCATTGCAGACATTTGCGATATCAGCACCGGAAAAGCCCGGGGTCTGTTTTGCCATGAAATCAATATTGAGGTTTTTTTCAAGTTTAACGGGACGCAGGTGCACCTGAAATATCTCCATCCGTTCGTTAAGATCAGGCAACTCTACATGGATCTGCCTGTCAAACCTCCCGGCCCTTAAAAGAGCACGGTCCAGTACATCTGCCCTGTTGGTGGCAGCAAGCAGAATGACACCCATATTTGGTTCAAATCCATCCATTTCAGTAAGCAGCTGATTCAGGGTGTTCTCCCTTTCATCGTTTGCCCCGAAACCCGGATTTTTACCCCTTGCACGACCAACAGCATCAATCTCATCAATAAAAACAATACATGGCGCCTTGTCCTTGGCCTGCTTGAAAAGGTCCCTCACCCTGGAAGCTCCGACACCGACAAACATTTCCACAAAATCCGACCCGGAAATAGAGAAAAAAGGTACATTAGCCTCTCCGGCAACAGCCTTTGCAAGTAATGTCTTACCTGTTCCCGGGGGCCCGACAAGCAGAACACCTTTGGGTATCTTTCCCCCAAGCTGGGTATATTTCTGTGGTGTTTTAAGAAAATCGACTATCTCCTTAACTTCCATCTTTGCTTCCTCAAGTCCGGCGACATCCTTAAAATCAATCTTTACATGCGACTCACGGTCAAACATCTTGGCCTTGGACTTCCCAACATTGAATATCCCTCCCGGTCCGCCGCCTCCTCCGGCACCGCTCATCCGGCGGAAGATAAACAACCAGATTGCAACCAGGATGAATATTGGAAGAAGCCAGCTAAGCACATCTGAAAAGTAATCGCGTTCGGTTACGTAATTGACACTTACGGTTTCACCCGGCTCAAAATCCTCCTGGGCTTCGCGCAGTCTTTGCTCAAAAAGCTCTACCGACCCGATAGTGAAAATATAGTGCGGACCGGATCTGGAGGCTGAAGCAAAGCCCCGGTCAAACAATTCCTCATACTTTGGCAAATGGAGCCTGTCCTGCTTAATATATATCCTTGCCACCTCCCTGTTGACAACCTCAACTTTTTCCACATCGCGTGCCCTGAGCATATCCCGCTCAAATTGCTGAAAATTTATCTCAACCGGTTTACTGCCGGTGCCGAAAACCTGTATGGCGATAAATGCTACGGCAATAAGGCCGTAAATCCAATAGAGGCTGAATTTCGGCTTCTTACCGTTATCTTCGGGCTTTTTACCCGGATCCTTACGGGGATCTTTATTTTGGTTTTGTTCAAACATAAAAATTACGCTAAATTTCTTTAATCCATCCTGACCATGTTACCATCCGCCCACAAGTCTTCAAGCCGGTAAAAATCCCTGAATGCTTTCTGAAAAACATGAACCACGACACTGCCGTAATCCATAAGCACCCATTGTGCATTTTCATGACCTTCCGTATGAAGTGATGACCATCCGGTTTTTTCCTTCATCTCCCTTTCCACCGAATCAGCAATGGCATTAACATGTGTATTGGAGTCCCCGTGACAAATGACAAAATAGCGGCATATGCGATTCTCCAGATTCTCCAGGTCTATATTTACGATTTCTTTACCCTTGACTTTCCTTATACCTTCGACAATATTGCTCAATAATGCGTCAGTAGTAATATCCTCATTCTTTTTAACCATTAATATATTTTATGCACAAAGTTAATCAATTTTTGGTATATCCTGCCTTTGTTACTGCATGCATGCAGCATCGAATTATTTTAAGATTAACTGCAAATTATTCGTTTCTAAAACGTACTTTTGAAAAGCATATTGCAAATAGCTCAGTCAATTATAAACAAATGGAAAGGGACATTGTTGGGAGAGATCTGTTAATATTCCCTTCACTTGACTCAACCAATGACTCCTGCAGGAAACTGCTTAACAGTCAGGATGTGCAGGAAGGCACCGTGGTCTGGGCTCACCATCAGTTAAAAGGCCGGGGACTGGCGGGAAGTGCATGGGAAAGTGAAGAGGGACAGAATCTGACCTTTTCTGTCGTACTGCATCCACTTTTCCTGAAACCTTCCGACCAGTTTTACCTCTCCATGGTGACCTCGCTCGGGATAACCGGATTTCTTGATGAGTTTACAGATAATATCCGGATTAAATGGCCAAATGATATTTATTATGATAAAAGCAAAATTGCTGGCATCCTCATTGAAAATTCAATCATGGAAAACAAAATAACAGACAGCATTTTGGGCATAGGCATAAATATCAACCAGACCGTTTTTGGCAGTCATATCCCCAACCCTGTATCCCTGAAGCTGGTTACAGGGCAGCATCATCCACTGAGGGCGGGGCTGGAGAGCCTCTGCGAAAAAATCAACCACTGGTATCTCCTGCTTATGCAGGGCAAAAAGGCTGAGATCAAAAACCGGTATACAGAACAACTTTACCGGCTTAATGAAAAAACGCCTTTCAGGTGCAACGACAAAGTTTTCACCGGTACTGTAAGGGGTGTAGATGGGTTCGGCCGTATGGCGCTGGAGCTGGAAGACGGTAATACCGGCTATTTCAACCTGAAAGAGGTTGAGTTCACTCAGTAATCCATTGCCTGCCGTTAAGGTGATCAACAAGTTCAGATGCAATCACCTCCAGCCCGTCTTCCAAAGGTTTCTGGACCATCATCTTCATCATCATATTAAGCTCTGCCCTGAAGGTAAGTTTCATTAATGTGCTCTGATCATCCTGCTCATTAAGATCTATAATAAGATCAAACCGAAAAGGCCGGGAACCTTCCGACTCATAAATTATTGTATGGTCGGGATTTGTAGCAGCAAGGCGCACCCCAACTTCCCCGAGCCCGTCTACATCAAAGCGGCAATTATTCTTCACTGCCACAAAATTTTTAACTATACCCTCCGGCACGAGGCTTTCAAAATTCTTGATATCCGAGAGGAAGCCAAAAACAGGTTTCCTGGGAACAGATACGGTTTTTAACGAGCTTTCAAAAGTGGTCATGCAAATATTATTGGTTTATACTCCCCCAATCATCAGGTTTTTTTCTCCATTCCGTCAGTGTTTCAAGCTGGTCCGGGTTAATTATTCCCATATCCTGAGCTACCATGATCAGTGTATCGTAGTTTGTAAGAGCGTGTAGCTGACAGGATTGTTTGCTGAAATTTTCGGCAGCAATATAAAAGCCATAGGTGAATATTGCCAGCATTCCCATTACCTCACACCCTGCAGAGCGAAGGGCCTCAACAGCTTTAAGAGAGCTCTTACCGGTTGATACAAGGTCCTCAATGACAACCACCCTGTCTCCTGCATTCACCCGGCCTTCTATCAGATTTTCAAGACCATGGGCCTTGGGTGAAGGTCTTACGTAGGCAAATGGCAGCCCGAGCCTGTCAGCAACAAGGGCCCCATGAGCAATGGCACCCGTGGCAACTCCGGCAATCACACCGGCGGAGGGATAAACTGACCTGACAAGGTCACAGAAAGATTCACTGATAAAATTTCGCGTTACCGGAAAAGAAAGAACAAGCCTGTTATCACAATAAACAGGAGAATGCCAGCCTGAAGCCCATAAAAAAGGTTTTGCAGGTTCCAATTTAATTGCTTTAATTTGTAATAAATGTTTTGCAACAATCTGTTCTCTCATTTTCATCGTGCAAATGTATAAAGTTTTTTTCAACGAGCGAATTGTTTTTCTTACCGATGATTATCTCAAGAGTTTTGAGGAGAATCAGGGTCTTTTCTATAAATATCGTGACAAAGACGAACTCAAGGAATTGCTGCTTGTATTTCTGGCACTGAGAAAAATATCCCAGCTGTTCATTTGTCATCCCGACACAGAACATCTGTTGAGTGAATTCAGGTCATGTTTCAGGTATGTGGAGGCTGCGGGGGGCCTGGTACGGAACAGGCGTAACGAGGTTCTCTTTATCAACCGGTTTGAAAGATGGGATCTTCCCAAGGGTAAAACAGACGGAGATGAGGCAGCCGAGCAGACCGCACTGAGGGAAGTTGAAGAGGAGTGTGGTATCGGCAATCTGAAAATATTGTCGGAACTGCAACCCACCTATCACACCTATTTTGACAAAGCCATACCCCACCTGAAAAAAACCAGGTGGTTTAAAATGCAGTATGACGGCAACCTGAAGCCCAAACCGCAGACTGAAGAGTTCATAACAAAGATCATCTGGGCCAGGGATAAAGATATGAAGATCATTCAGAAAAACACCTATCCCTCAATTCTGGACCTTCTTAAAGAGACAAGAATTATCTGATTTCCCTGCGGTTACGCAGGGTGCGTAACAGGTAGTTCTCAAAACCTTCTGCGGGTGATGGTGCCGGTGACATCAGCAGGGTCCCGTCCCGGTCCACCAGGTAATAACTCGGGAACATCCTGATATCGTATTCTTTGAGGATAGATGGCTGGTTACCATAAAACAGGAACTCCCAGTCATAATCATTCTTGCCTAAAAACTCAAGCATCGATTCATAACTATCATCTATAAATACGGTGACTATCTTAAGGTTTTCACTGTGCTTACTGTTAAGCCGGCTCAAAACATCATATTCGGAAAGACAACTGTAACTGACAGCCGTACAAAAATTCAGATAGACGTAATAGCCCTTGAAATCCGACAGGGATAACATCTCCGCATCCCTGTTCATAAGCTCAAAACCGGGTGGTTGAAAGCCGGTAAGAAGCCGGGTGACCTTACTCCTGATATGCCCGGCAATAGAGGAATGCTCGCTGTAAGGAGTACCGGCGGCAATTGAGTCAAGCACCGTCAGCAAACCTGTTCGGGAGAAGTCAGAGCCATAGAAGGAATCATGCAGACCTTTTAAAATGACAAGTTCCAGAAGGCGCCCCTCACCCAGCA
>SLOS01000026.1 GCA_007132365.1 Bacteroidales bacterium
CTCAAAATCGTTCACCTGCAGGTTCACATTCTGTCCCATTGCCAGCGTCCCCGCATTGCCAGGGGCGATGAACAATTTATCAAGAAGGTTGCTTTGCGATAATTTCCATGCCAGCGCATGTTCCCTCCCTCCGGAGCCTAAAATCAGTACGTTCATGAGATCCTTGAAGTTTTGGATGCATAATTTACGATCGCTTCGCCGCGATCAGGCCGCCTCATGTCAACGGCAATTTACTATTCATGAGGCACTGTCTCAAAATCTCCGTAAACTTAAAAATTAAATCAATAACCGGGCAAAAAAAGTTCTCAACAACAGTCCGCGATCGTTACCCTGATCCAAATAACTGTTATTTATCAAAGGGGCTTAATACCCCGGCCCTCCGGGCTGGAAACAACAAATCCCATTTTGGCACTTCGAAACTCTGCCCGGAGAAGTTCATTGGCGTCAAATTCAGTAACTTTTTATCAGTTAATTTCGTTAATTGATTACCGGAATTTGTAAATTCGCCAAAAAATACCGGGTTTATTATTGGGATTAAAGAAATTAACGTATTTTTATCAGTTACAGGTTTGTGGAGTTAGTCACCGGACGGAGCAATGACCCGGTAAAAAGCCAGTCCCGCCCCGCCACCGGCCAACCCCCCACTAAACCCGCCAACAGGCTTTCAAAAGCTAAACAATATGAAGCAGCTTTACACACGCATCCATATATTTTCAAAACGGTATACTCTTGCAACCAGGCTTCTGCTGTCTATGTCCCTGGCCCTGCTTATCAGCACCAACCTCCATGCCCAGCCGACTGCCACCGCACCAGCTGAAGGCGATGGTTCAGCAGGAGATCCATACCAGATCGCAACTCTTGAGAATCTTTACTGGATCGCTGCTGATGAATCAAGGTGGGGTCATCATTTTACACAGACTTCCGATATTGATGCCTCTGCAACCGGTGAGGGCGGCGATTGGGGGTCGGAAGGCTGGGTCCCTATTGGAGACAACACCACGCTTTTTCATGGAAGCTATAATGGTGTCGGGCACACAATTTCAGGGTTGACTGTTAACAGGCCTGAAACTGACAATGTCGGCCTATTCGGCCATGTAGGGCCTGTTGATGGAGGCCGGGAAGATATAGTAATTATTCGTAATCTTGGTTTGACGGATGTTGATATTACTGGTGCGAGGGGTGTTGGAGGGCTGGCAGGAAGGGTGACCGGGGGTGAAAATACCCTGATCGACTCCTGTTACGTTGCAGGTGGTTCTGTTACAGGTGATGCCGCGGTCGGGGGACTGGTAGGTTCAAACAACAGTTACTTCACAGCTGAATTCGAAACCCGGAGGCCTGAAATAAGAAGTTGCTATGCAGCTGTTGATGTTGTGTTTTCAGGGGTCGATGATGATAGTCAGAAATTCGGGGGTCTGGCAGGTTGCAACCAGAGAGGTATAATAGAGAACTCTTATTCAAGGAGCACTGTAACAGTAGAAGCCCCGGGGGAGATTGAAGCTGAGCGGGTTGGTGGACTTGTTGGTTGTTCTGATATATCAGGCAAAATTGATAAATGCTATTCAACAGGAGAGATCACCATTGATGGTGATGTTACAAAAGTAGGCGGTTTGCTTGGAGAATTGGGCACAGGTTCTGTTACAGAATCTTTTTGGGACACGGAGACCTCTGGTCAATCATCAAGTGCAGCAGGAGCTGGAAAAACTACTGCCGAAATGAAGTCATTTGCAACCTATATTGATAATGATTGGGATTTTCAATGTGAAGCCGAAAATGGCCAAGATGATATCTGGGGAAAGAATTTAGTCGATAACGATGGTTACCCATTTCTGAGCTGGCAGGGTTTTGATCACTCTTTAGCCGGAGAGGTGTCAGAAGACCAGAATATTGCATGTGCATCTGAGCCTGACGATATTACAATAAGTGACTATTTGGGAACTATCCAGTGGCAGGAATCTACTGATAATGAAAATTTTGATAATATCGATGGAGCAACTGACGGGACATTGCCGGGCAGCACTATAGGCACATTGACAGAAGCCAGCTATTTCAGGGCTGAAATTTCCAGTGGTGATTGCACGCACTATTCTGATGTGGTTACAGTTACCATGGATGCACCTGTTGCCCAACTACCATCGGGAAGTGGAACAAGCGGCAGCCCCTATGAGATTGCTTCGCTCGAAAATCTTGTATGGATAAGTGAAAACTCCGGGGAGTGGGATAAGTATTATATTCAGACTGCTGATATCGATGCTTCAGGGGTAATTTGCCTTTTTTCGGGTGCAGGCTGGTCTCCAATAGGAAACAGCAGCACCCGGTTTACCGGCAGTTATGATGGCGGTGGCTATACTATAAGCAATTTATATATTGCCCGTCCTGATACTGATAATATCGGATTGTTCGGATTTACCAATGGTGCATCCATTTCCAACCTTGGTGTGACTGATATTGATATTCGCGGAAAAGACAGGGTCGGCGGACTGGCTGGAACAGTATTAGGTGGTTCGGTGATTGCTGATTGTTACACTACCGGTGAAGTGAATGGTTTCTCCAGGGTTGGGGGACTGGCAGGTCGTAACGAAGGCTCCACTGTTGAAAGATCTTACAGCGAGGCTGATGTGACAGGTGTAGGTACAGGATCAGGCAACAGGGAAAGGATTGGCGGACTCGTTGGTCATACCATTAATAATAGCAATGTATTTGAAAGCTACAGCACAGGCAGCGTGTCAGGGAAAGACTGGGTGGGGGGACTGGTAGGTCACCATCAGACCGGTTCGGATATTGAGAATAGCTACAGCAGGGGGAGCGTCACAGGCACTTCAAATATTGGCGGACTTGTGGGGAGGATGTTTGATGGTGGTAATATAATAAATTCATATAGCACGGGGGCTGTATCGGGGACAAGCAATGTTGGCGGGCTTATAGGCTCCCTGTCAGGCAATGACAATGTTTTTGACAGTTATTGGGATAAAGGGACTTCAGGCAGGGAAACCAGTGTTTCAGGAACGGGGAAAACCACTGGTGAGATGAAATTATTTGCAACTTTCACCGGTGCCTGGGATTTTCTTTGTGAAGATGAAAATGGTACTGACAATATATGGGGCAAAAACCCTGATGAGAATGACGGGTATCCATTCCTCATATGGCAGGGGTTTGACCATTTTATAGGTGGAGTAGCTTCTGAAGATCAAACTATTTGTGACGGTACCGAGCCGGATGAGATCACTCTAAGCGATTACCTGGGTGATATACAATGGCAGGTTTCTTTAGACAATGTTGCTTTTGATGATATTGATGGGGCAACAGGTGAAACATTGCCCGGCAACACTATTGGCTATCTCGGGGGTACCCGCTATTTCAGGGCAAAAGTTGCCGGCACGGGTAGCGGATGCCTGGATTATTCCAACCATGTAACAATAAGCATGTTCGAATCCCAAGAGCCCTCAGAGGGAGACGGCAGCAGCGGCACCCCCTATGAGATTGCTTCTCTTGAAAATCTTGTATGGATAGCAGAGAATGATGATCAATGGGATAAACACTATATACAAACAGTAAATATTCTGGATGCTAATAATATATGCCAGGATGAGCAGGCCGGCTGGATACCGATAGGTACTTCAACCACTCCCTTCTCGGGAAGCTATGACGGTAAAGGGCATTTAATAAACGATCTGTTTATTAACCGCCCTACTACAGATAATGTCGGTTTATTTGGCTATGCTGATGGTGCAACAATCTCCAACCTTGGCCTTACAAATGTAGATGTAACCGGGCGTGACAGGGTTGGTGGACTGGTTGGGACAAATATTGGCAATTCCACTATAGAAAACTGTTATGTAACCGGGGAAGTAACGGGAACAACGCGTGTCGGTGGTCTGGTGGGAAGGAACGAGAATTCCACCATTGAAAGGTCTTACAGCGAGACGGAGGTGACAGGAACGGGTACCGGGTCCGGTAACAATGAAAGGATAGGCGGGCTGGTCGGGCACAGTATTTCCAGCAGCAGCATCAGTCTGAGCTACAGCGCAGGAAATGTTTCAGGGGAAGACTGGGTAGGGGGACTTATAGGACATCATCAGACCAGTTCTACTGTTGAAGATTGCTATTTCATAGGTACTGTTACAGGAAATGATCATGTGGGGGGTCTTGCAGGGCGGTTGTTTAACGGTGGAAATGTCAGTAATTCATACAGCACGGGTGAAGTGTCGGGTATAAGTGATGTTGGAGGATTTATCGGATCTTCTGGTGGCACAACGAATACCGTTTCTAACAGTTTCTGGGATACCGAAACATCGGGCCAGGGGTCCAGTGCCGGAGGCACGGGTAAAACCACCGCCGAAATGAAGGATGAGGATACTTTCACAAATGCCGGCTGGGATTTTACAACTATATGGGCTATTGACGGGACTACTAACCAGGGGTATCCCTATTTCTCCTGGATAGTTGTGACCTGGGAGGGAACGGTAGACGATGATTGGCACAATGCGGACAACTGGAGCACGGGGGTGATACCCTTATTAGGGGATTATATTGTAATTGCCGGGAGTGAAAATGATCCTGTTATTTCAAATTTTAATGTTACTGTCAATTACCTGGTTATACAGGAAAATGCTGAATTAATAATTAGCAACAACAGGTTGCTTACAATAAGGGCTGGCGGGATACTTAACATTGATGAAAACGGCATGGTTACCGTCCAGCCCGGCGGCAGCCTGACTGCCGTGGGAGAGATCAATAATGAGGCGAGCTTTGGAGGACTGGTAATTGAATCGGATGCCTCGGGTAGCGGATCAATAATTGTTAGCGATTCAGGCATTGATGCCACTATTGAAAGGTATATGTCTGGTGAGCAATGGCACGTTATTTCAGCACCTGTTTCGGGGCTGGCAATCGGCGATTTCATTACGGATAATGACATAGCCCAGAATACTTCCGGTGATTACGCAATGAATCAATATGTTGAGGACAAAGGAAGCGGATCCGGTGGTTGGGGAGATTATGATTACGATGAGGCTACAGAAGACCTTATGGTTTCAGGACAGGGATACCTCACGGCATTAAGAGAATTCAACCCACTTGTTTTTAAGGGGCAATTGGTCCAGTCAGCTAATATTTCAATAAGTCATGATGCTCACGGATGGAATGCCATTGGTAATCCCTTCGCTTCGGCAATCGGGGTTACTTCAACTGCTGTTTCAGCCCAGAATTTCCTCGGTGTGAATGCCGGCCAGCTTGATGAGAATTTCGCGGCTCTTTACATTTATGACCCGGCAACCAAGGATTACAAAATAATCAATAATGCTGGGGATGATCTGGACCAGAATTACCTTCAGCCGGGACAGGGGTTTTTAGTCAGATCGGCTCCAGATGGAGGAACGATAAACTTTACAGGTGGCATGCAGCATCATCACCACACTTCAGCATTTTTTAAGAAATCTGCTGAAACGCGATGGAGAATAATAAAACTGAAAGTGACTAATGATTACAGAGAGACCGAAACGGTTATAAGGTTTCACCGTGACATGACCCGCGGACTTGACCCCACTTATGATGCCGGACAATATGGTGCTGATCCGGGTTTCAGGTTGTATACAAGACTGGTTGAAGATGACAACGGGATAAATTTTGCCATCCAGGCTCTTCCCGATCATGGGCTTGAGGATATGGTCATTCCCGTTGGATTTGATTTTGCAGAGGGCGGAGAAGTTACTTTTTCCGCTGAAGAGCTGATACTTCCTCCGGGTTCAGATGCAATACTTGAAGATCGGGCTTTGAATATATTTACCGATCTTCTGCATGACAATTACACGGTCACACTTGAGGAGAGCAGTTCTGGTACCGGGCGCTTCTTTATCCATACCGATATCCAGATAACCTCGGTAGAGGAGATAATTGATGCCGCCGGCAAAAGTCTTAATATTTACTCATACGGAAAAGAGATATTCATTCAGGGTGAAGTCATGGAAAATTCATTTGCCACGCTTTATGATTTAATGGGAAGGAAAATAAGAACCATAGTTTTGGAGCCGGCGGAGATGAACTCTTTCAGGGTAGATGATCTTGACAGGGGTATCTATCTATTGCGTGTTTCAGGCAGGTCTGTTGATCA
>SLOS01000302.1 GCA_007132365.1 Bacteroidales bacterium
ACAAGATACAGATTGTTATAGGAACCTAAGATTCCCGGTTTGTCATCAATATCCAGCCGCAGCCGCAGTGATCTTTTATAGTGTTCAATGGCTTCCTGATAGTTGGCCATGAGGTATTCGGCATTGCCGAGCCGGTTGTAGGCATCTGCTATTCCGCTTTTATCGTCAAGATCCATCGCAAGTTTGAGGGCTTCCCCGGCATATTTGCGACTGTGTTCAGGTGATACCGTCCAGTAGGCCCTGGATAGATCATTCAATACATCTGTCTTTTCATTTGAAGGGGCACTTTCCAGTCTGTACAATAAGCTGTCAATAAACTTATTGTCTGATTGCGTCAAACCTGTTTGGTGAGAAAAGACAAGAAAGAGGATCAGATATTTTGTTAGCCTTATCAATACCGGATAATTATAAATTGTTTATGTTGATGTTAATATTCAGTACTTTACTCTTTATACGGCCATCATGAAATTTAGTTTCAAGCACATCTTCAGTGGCAATATCTTTGGCATTCTTTATAATCCTCCCGTCCTTTAAAACCAGTGTATATCCCTTGCGGATTATATTTACCGGATCCACCAGTCCTACCGTTGTTTCATACAGCAGCAGCCTGTCACCTCTTTTTCTGATCAGCTCCCTTGTCCTGCCTGGCAAATTATTGGTACTTACCTCCTCCATCCTGCCTTTCATTCTCAGGAAACAATTTTTTATTATGAATCTGAAACGGGAATGATTTGAAATAATTTTATGCCTGTTTTGCTGCAGGAAGGTATTGGCAGACCTTGCGAGTATTGATCCTGTTGATTTCAGTTGCCTGCCCTTTTGGATGAGGCTGTTATTGAGAATCAGCGGGAAATTGTTTAATGTATTGATGATCATTTGCTTGTTTTGCTCAAGTATACGTGATACTTCAGAGGTAAGTCTGTTGCCTAGTGTTCCGATTTTTTGATCCAGTTCCTGAAATTTCCCCAGCAGAAACTCTGCCGCTGCAGTCGGTGTCTTGAGGTCTGTATGTGCAACCATCCCTGCTATAGTATGATCCCTCTCATGACCTATTCCGGTTACAACCGGAAGCGGAAACTGTGCAATATGTGCAGCTATCTCATATGTATTGAAACAATTAAGGTCACCTGCAGAACCACCTCCCCGCAGGATTACCACCAGATCAAACATATTTTCTTTTTCAAAAACTTTATCCAGTGCATCAGTAACCGATTTTCCCGCACCGTTTCCCTGCATAAGGGCAGGAAAAAGCGTCGTGTCAATTCTGTATTTTCCGGGATTGTTTCTGATCTGATCTATGAAATCCTCATATCCGGCGGCAAGGGGGGATGAAATAACTGCAATTCGCGAGGGAATGACGGGGAATGGCAGTGCCTTATTCATGTTGATGATTCCTTCTTCTTCCAGCTGCCGTATCGTTTCAGCCCTTCTTCTTTCAAGGTCCCCCAGAGTGTATACAGGATCTATATCTTTAATATTCAGGCTTAACCCATACAGTTCATGAAACTCAATGGTTACTTCAACAAGGATCATGATCCCTTTACCCAGATTCTGTGATGTGGAGGTTTCAAAATAGGGTTTCAGCAACCGCCAGGTGTAAGCCCAGACCGTGGCCCTGGCTCTTGCCAGAATACTGTCCGCATCAGGGTCTTTCTCTATCAGTTCAAGGTAGCAGTGTCCGCTGACATTCTCCCTGATCTCATTTATTTCGGCAATGACCCAGTATCTTCCCGGGAAGGAGTCGCTGATGGTTTTGCCGATCATGCCTGTCAGTTCCAGTAATGTATATTTTGTTGTGTCCATATTATCATTCCTTGCCTGCCACAATTACAACGATTTCTCCTTTTACTGTTTTGTTTTGATAATGACGCAACAGTTCCTTAAGACTGCCTCTCACGGTTTCCTCATAAATCTTCGTAATTTCCCTTGATACCGAAGCCTGCCGTTCTGCTCCGAGTGCATCTGAAAGCTCTTTGAGCATCCGTGTTAACCGGAATGGTGATTCGTAAAATATCATGGTTCTTTTCTCCTGAATCAGATCCTCAATACGTTTTTTCCTCCCTTTTTTCTGGGGGAGGAAGCCTTCAAAACAAAACCTGTCACAAGGCAGTCCGCTATTGACCAGTGCGGGAATAAAGGCAACGGCACCCGGAAGAGACTGTACCGTAATCCCCTTTTTGATGCATTCCCTTACCAGCAGGAAACCGGGATAGGAAATGCCGGGTGTGCCGGCATCTGAAACAAGAGCAAGAGTTTCTCCGGCAACCAGCCTGCTGGTTATTGAATTAATCCTGGTATGCTCATTATGCTGATGGTACGGGAGCAACTTGTTACTTATTTTGTGATGCTTAAGAAGCACCCCTGTTTTCCTGGTATCTTCAGCCAGAATACCATCCACGGCACTTAGCGTTTCCAGGGCCCGTAAACTAATATCTCCAAGGTTTCCTATAGGTGTGGGTACCAGGATAAGCTTTCCCATTATACATATCTTATTCGGCCTGATGCTTTCTTTTTACCAGGTTAATCAGTTTTTCAACAATCTCATTATCCTCTTCCCATTCGTAATTCTCTTTGATATAACTCATTGCCTGGTCAAGGGTAGAGGATTGGTTCAGGCTATCAATGCATTGATTGTACTTTTCAGGTCTTCCTTTGAAGAGCTCTTTGATGAAAAGAAATTTCTCATTTAGTCCGATAGAGTTCCTGAGGTCAGAAATAGGCTTTGACTGCATTTTTGAGGTTAGGTCCTTTTTAACCTGTTTATCTGCCATGGCCCGGTTAATATAGTTTTGCGAGGACTGGTAACGGTCCGCCACTATCTCTATATCCTGCTTCCCGTTCTTTTTATTGTCATCGGTTATTTCTTTCTGAATTCCGGTTTTCTTTTCTGTTAACGGATCTTCCCTTTCATCCTCTACGGTTTTTTCATCCTCTACGGTTTTTTCATCCTTTTCTTTTTCCGGGCCTGTTTTCTGCGAGTGGGTTGCAGTTTGCTCCGTTTTATCCTTCATAGATTGCACCTCTTCCTTTGGTTTGTGTACCGGGTCGGGAATAATTCCTTCTGATTCGTAATACCTTTCATCCTGAGCAGTATCCGGGTCTGATGGCACCACAGACCTTGCATGGGAGACAGCAGCCCTCTCCTGACCTTCGGGCTCTCCCGCTGCAATTTTAAGGAGAATGTCATAAAGCTCTCGTGTTTTATCAAGAGCAAGATCAACATCGATCATTGAATGTTCTTTGCCGCTATCGAGTTGATTTATTATTAGCTCCAGCTCTCTTAGTTTATAATTCAGGCTTTTGGAAAAACTTTTGGAATACATAAAACAATATTAACAGTTGGTAAGGCAATTTATTTAATTTTGTAAAATTAACAATTAAATAGTAATGCAGCCGGGATGTTTCTGGAAAATTCAAATAAAGGCAGTAAAAAGAAGGGATGGATTGAAGTTATTGCCGGCTCCATGTTTTCCGGGAAGACTGAGGAGCTTATACGCCGTTTGAAGCGGGCAAGGATTGCCAATCAAAAAGTGGAGATATTCAAGCCGGTAATAGATAACAGGTATTCTGAACAGAAGGTTATTTCACATGATGACAATGCTATTATGTCTACCCCCGTTTCAACCTCCCGGAATATTCTTCTTCTGGCCACTGACGTGGAAGTTGTGGGTATTGATGAAGCACAGTTCTTTGACATCGGCCTTGTTGAAGTTTGTAATGATCTTGCAAACAGGGGTATAAGAGTGATTGTTGCCGGTCTTGACATGGATTTCCGGGGAAAACCCTTCGGGCCCATCCCTGCATTGCTGGCTGTTGCGGAATATGTGACCAAAGTACATGCAATATGCATTCAATGCGGAAACCTGGCTCAGTATTCTTTCCGCAGGGACACATCTGAGAAGATTGTGCTGATAGGTGAAAGGAATGTTTATGAACCCCTGTGCCGCAGTTGCTATAATAGATATAAAAAGCAGGACTGAGAGATAAAAGGTGTACCGGTTGAAATTTCATTTATTAAAAAATACCCGGCAGATGGCAGATTACTATATTGAAGAGTTGGCAGCAGCATGTGGAGGTGAACTGCAAAGTGCATCAGAGAACAGTAAAATAAGGCATCTTTTAACTGACAGCCGGAAGTTTTCATTTCCGGGCGAGTCAATCTTTGTGGCAATTTCAGGTGAGCGCAACGATGGGCATAATTACGTGACAGACCTTTATCGTCAGCAGGTCAGGAACTTTCTTGTCAGTCGCCTGCCCGGGAAACCAGAGGATTTTGCCGGGGCAAACTTTTTACTTGTTAATGATACCCTTCTGGCGATGCAGCAGATTGCAGCCATGCACCGTAAAGCTTTTACCCTGCCGGTGATAGGCATAACCGGAAGTAACGGAAAGACGATTGTGAAGGAATGGCTGTTTCAGTTACTTAATAAGGACAAGGTGGTAGTGCGCAGTCCGAAAAGCTACAATTCACAGGTTGGTGTCCCTCTTTCGGTATGGCAACTGAGGACCCATCATGAAATTGCTGTTTTCGAAGCGGGGATATCCAAACCCGGGGAGATGAAATATCTGGAGCCTGTCATAAAACCGGACATTGGCATTATCACTAACATCGGCCCGGCTCACCAGGAACATTTCGATAATATTAACCAAAAGCTTGCTGAAAAACTTATTCTTTTTGATAATTCAGACCTGTTGATCTATTGCGGAGACCATAAAATTATTGATGAGCATATAAGAGGCAGCGAATTCCTTGCCAACAGGAAGATATTCAAATGGGCAGTTTCTGGTCCGGCAGACCTTTTGATAACTAATAAGCAGAGAAAAGCAAACAATACTGTTATTAATGCATCCTTCAGGGGAGAAAAATGCCGGATAACCATACCTTTTACTGACCAGGCTTCGGTTGAGAATGCAATTCACGCCTGGGCAGTTTTGCTTGTACTTGGTTATTCCCATGATTACATTGAAAATAATATGAAAGATTTGGCTCCGGTTGCTATGAGACTGGAGCAGAAACAGGGAATAAATAACTGTACGGTCATAAACGATAGCTATAACTCAGATCCGGGATCACTGAGAATTGCCATGGATTTTCTTTTTCAACAGACCCAGCATCAAAAAAAGACGGTTTTCCTTTCAGATATGTTTGAAACGGGTAAAAGAAACGATGAACTTTACCGTGAAATCGGAGAATTGCTTGGCAGGGAAAAAATATGGCGCTTTGTAGGCATAGGTGAAAATATAAAGGGGGTCCGGAATTTCATGAGCGGGAATGCAGAGTTTTACGATACAACCGATGAATTTCTCCGCCGGTTTGATCCCGGCAATTTTGCTGATGAAGCGATCCTGCTGAAGGGATCAAGGAAATTTGGCTTTGAGAGGATATCCCTGCTTCTTGAGGAAAAGGCACATGCCACGGTATTGGAGATCAATCTCAATAACCTTATCCGGAACTACAATTACTTTAAGGCGCGTCTGGATCCGGGTACTGCTATAATGGCCGTTGTAAAAGCCTATTCCTATGGCAGCGGAAGCCATCAGATTGCAAATATTCTGGCCTACAACCTGGTCGATTATCTCGCAGTTGCCTTTATTGACGAGGGCATTAGTCTTCGAAAAGCAGGTATAGATTTACCGGTTATGGTAATGAACCCTGATTTGACAGGCTATACAATCATGACTGATTATTTACTTGAGCCGGAGATTTATGGTTTTGGCGGACTGAATCGTTTTATTAAGAACCTTGCAGGTAAGGGAATAAAGAACTATCCTGTTCATATCAAACTCGATACCGGAATGCACCGGCTTGGCTTTTCAAAAAGGGAGATTCCCGAACTGATTGAAATATTGAGCAGTTGTGATAACATCATTGTAAAATCGCTCTTCTCTCATCTTGCCGCAGCAGATGACCCTTCTCATGACACTTTTACCACTGAACAGATAGAACTTTTCAAAAGTATGTCTGATAAAATATCCGGCGCACTTGGCTATCCTGTAATAAGGCATATTCTGAATTCTGCAGGAATCGAAAGGTTTCCCCGGGCACAGTTTGAAATGGTGAGGCTCGGTATAG
>SLOS01000420.1 GCA_007132365.1 Bacteroidales bacterium
AATTTTTTCTTTGTATTTTTCATCTGAAAAGTGATGTTTTTTTGTTTGTGTTTTTTGATTTAACACCTTAAATATAAACAAAATACATCACTTTTCCTTGTTTTTATTTTACTTATTTAAGGGTAAAACAAACATGAGGCTGCTTATCAAATTTAGGCAGCCTCATAAAAGCAAATTCCAAATGAAAAAATTAACCACCTTAACTTTATGTCTTGCAGCCATATTGCTTTTATGTGACTGTCAGTCAAGAGTCCAGAATGAAAATGAGGAGTTCGAGCTATCATTCCCTGTTATAATTGATATGGAGGAAATAGTCAACCAGCCAATTACAGAGCTTAATCTAAGCATGGTTGCCGATAGCCTAGAATATATACCACTTGAAACTCTCAGTGAATCGTTGATAGATCGTACTGGCCATGTTGTTCTAACCGAAGAGTTCATCTTTTTGCAAACTCTCCATAATATTTTAAAGTTTAGCAGAGATGGAAAGTATCTTTCTAAGATCGGTTCACAAGGGAGAGGCCCGGGTGAATATGTGACAATGAGAAATATCAGTATTGACATTGACAAAGAACGGCTTTTAATATTTCCCAATATTGCAAGTGAACTGTTAATCTATACCTTCGATAATAAGTACTTTGGAAAAATTCCCTTATTTGATTCTTATCTTGATTTGGCATTAACTGTATATTATGCAGGCAATGACCATTTTATTGCTTCAGGTGTAGGATTGTGGCCTGGAGAATTTTCAGAGGAAATGTTTTTGATTGCATTGCTGGATAGTACAGGCAAAATAATTGAAAAAGTCGATTCTCCCCTGATGCAATCATCAGATTATATAAACAACAATAATATATTTTATCCAGGAACAGGAGCACCATCTTATTATGATACTGTTGCTCTTAGCATCGGTTGGGGTTGTGATACCATTTATGCTGTAAGTCAATATGGAATTGACCCCAGGTACATTTTAAATTTTGGCAGATATGATGCGCCTTTTGAAATTAAATATGGTTATTCATATGATCAGGATGAAAGGCGAAGAATTATGGAAAATAGATACGGATACTTGTGGTTATCCGGAACACCGATTGAAACCAGAAATTATTTATTTCTCCAGTTTTCTTTTAATGACTATTTGTATCTGGCTGCATACAATAAATTTACCGGCCAATCATTGGTGTTCAGGGAAAAAGGAACTGTGAGATCCGGGCTAGTAGGGTATAGTAGCCGTCATAATATTGAGTCTTTTGGTTTTAAGAACGATTTGGATGGTGGCTTGTATTTTTATCCGAGATGGACAAATCTCAATAGTAATGTCTGGATAACGTCATATAATGCATTTGAGCTTATGTCTAGCCTGGAAGTAATCCGGGAACGCGATCCTGAAAACCTGCAAAAACACAAAAGGCTGGTTGATCTGATCGGGAAACTCGATGAAAATGATAACCCTGTACTGGTAGTTGCCCATTTAAAATAGAATTCATAATCATACAATAATCTTGAAAAGATGGAAAATTCAGTTTCAAAATATATCTCCAGCCGGACTGTTGAATACGAAATAGCTAATCTAAAACAGCTTGTATTCGAAGTTACTGATGGCTGCAATCTTAAGTGTAAATATTGCGGTTACGGTGAATTTTACGATAAATGTGACGACCGGAATAATCAATTCTTTCCTTTGAAAAAAGCATTTATTATGCTGGATTACCTTAAAGAATTCTGGGGCTCAGGAAAAAATCGTTCATACTCCCAGAAAATTGATATTGCCTTTTACGGGGGAGAACCATTGCTCAATATAGATTTTATTAAACAAGTGGTGAACTATGTTGAGAGATTAGAAGTCCCCTCAAAAAGTTTTACCTTTTCCATGACTACCAATGGTGTGCTGCTTGGAAAATATATTGATTATTTAATTGACAAAGATTTTCACTTGCTTATCAGTCTTGATGGTAATGAGCAGAGTAACAGTTATAGAGTAGATTACTCGGGTAATAATTCATTCAAAAGGGTTTTTAATAATATCCGTAAAGTACAACAGGAAAACCCTGACTTCTTTGACTCAAATATCAACTTTAATGCCGTTCTTCACAATCGAAATACTGTGGATGAGACTTATCAGTTCATAAAAAAAGAATTTGGGAAAATCCCCCGTATAGCAGAGCTGAACAAAGTGGGAATTCATAAGGATAAAAAAGAGACATTTTGGGAAACTTACCGAAATAAATACGAAAGCCTGCACCAATCTCCTAATTATGAAATAATCCAGGAAGATATGTTTTATAATGCCCCGGACACTCAAAGATTAGGATTGTTTTTACATCAATATAGTGGTAATGTATACCGGAATCACAAAGACTTATTGATGGGCACAACACATCAGAAACAATATCCTACAGGTACATGTTTGCCATTTAGCAGAAAATTGTTTATCACAGTAAATGGAAAAATTCTTCCCTGTGAGCGTATCGGTCATCAATTTGGTTTGGGTAAAGTAACCAATAACAGCGTTATCCTTGATTTCGAAAAAATCGCAGAAAAATACAACATCTGGTTCAATAAACTTGCTCAACAATGTAATAAATGTTACAATTTAATTGGTTGTGTTCAATGCATATTTGATCTTGATAATACAGAAGGCAATCCAAGATGTAGCAGTTTTATGGACAAAAATGCATTCGAACAGTATACTAATGCACAGATGGAGTATTTGGCAAAATATCCGCACTTATATGAAAAAATAATGAATGAATTAATTCTAAGATAATCTAAAAAACAGACCTCATGCAAGAAACCTTTTTATGCATTAATCCGGATACTTTTATATGGTGTAAAAACACTGCCGGGTTAATATATAACTCAGAAAATGGTCAAGGATTCCGCTTCAAAAAACTTGATGTCAAACCGGTAATTGAAGCGCTCCAGGATTTGGAAAATTTATACTGTATTCCATTAAAAGATAATGATTTAAATAATGAGTATTTGAAAGAGTTCATACTCAATATTATAAGGTGCCAGACCGGGAAGCTTATCAATCAACCTGCAGGTAAACATAAACCTGTAAATCTTCCTCCCTTGCTAAACCTTCAATCTGATAAAAAACGCATCGAAAAAGCATCGCCTGAATTGCTTGGAGAAAATATGTTGCATTATTTGATGGAGCTGACCATTCACTTAAATGCTACTACCCAAAATACAAATGGATATAAATTGAAGGTGCTCATTGGTTTCCTGAATTCACTTTCATTTAGTTCATTGAAACACGTGCGCATAAAAAGTGAAGATATTTTGTTGTTTACCAGGTCTGGGATATTATTTAGTACAATAAAAAAGATGCCTGCAAAAAAGAGTATTTACATAAAGATCAATGATATCAGACCGGAATTTCTTTCAGCAAATATATTTTCGCCTGAAGGATTTGTGCTTGTTATCAGGATCGACAATTTTGATGATTTGCATAAGATACATCAAATTATCAAAATGATGGAGAAGAAAAAAATTGCTGCGGAATTCGAGTTCATAATAAAGGATGAAGAAGAATATCAAATAGCAGAAATTCTCGTGGAAAAATACCAGTTGACAGGGGCTGATATAAAACCTGTATTCACAGGAGACAATCTTAAATTTTTTGAAAAAAACATTTTTCTCACCGAAGAGGATCTTCAAGAACCACGCTTGAATAGGCGGGAAGTATTTACCCATCAAGCGCTTAACACCAACTATTTCGGAAAACTGACTATTATGCCCAATGGGAAAGTCTACGCACATCCAAGTCATCCACCATTGGGAACTGTTGAAGATGATATCAGGGAGCTGATTTACAAAGAAATGACACAAGGCAATTCCTGGCTTTATATTCGCGATATGAAGCCCTGCTGTGATTGTATTTATCAATGGCTTTGTCCTTCTCCCTCTGATTATGAACTGGCTATTGGTAAACCAAATCTGTGTCACATAGAAGGATAATAAGGAGATACAAACAACCCCATATTTGCCCATGCCCCCCTTCCCCGTATACAAACAGCTTGATTCGATGGACTGCGGGCCCACGTGCCTGAGGATGATTGCCAAATATTATGGCAAGAGCTACAGCCTGCAGTTTTTAAGGAGCCGGTCGTATATTACCAAAAGCGGGGTGTCGATGCTTGGAATAAGCGATGCCGCCGAGAGCATAGGGTTTAGGACAAGAGGCTACCGGCTCACCTGGGAGCAACTGCGCGATGAGGTGCCGCTGCCCTGCATCGTCCACTGGAGACAGCGTCATTTTGTTGTTGTTTATGCAATCAAAAAGCCACGAGATTTGTCACGGCTGTTTAGAGCCGGTAAATCAGATAATGCCGGGGAAAATGGAAAAGACTCCAACGATGATAAGACCCGTGTCTATGTTGCCGATCCGGCAAAAGGTTTGCTGCAGTACTCAAAAAAAGAGTTTTTAAAGTGCTGGCTCAGCACTACAAAAGGCGGAGAGAGGGAAGGGATGGCACTGCTCCTTGAACCCACCCCGGATTTTTATCGTCAGGATGACGAGCAGAAAGGAAAGCTCAGGTTTATGTACCTTATGGGTTATCTGAGGCCTTACCGCAAGTTTATAGCCCAACTGTTTCTTGGAATGCTTACCGGAAGTGTCATTAGCCTTATCTTTCCCTTTATCACCCAGAGTATTGTCGACTACGGCATTAACAACAGCGATATTGCCTTTGTGGCCATGATGCTCGTGGCACAGATGACACTTGTCTTTGGCCAGACGGTAAACGAGTTTATCCGCAACTGGCTTATGCTGCATGTTACAACGCGAATCAGCATCTCGCTCATATCCGATTTCCTTTTGAAGCTGATGAAGCTGCCAATAGCCTTCTTTGATGTAAAGCTCATCGGCGATATCATGCAGCGAATAGGTGACCATAACCGGATACAGTCTTTCTTAACCGGCTCTCTTATCAATATCATCTTCGCTGTAATCACTTTGGTTGTGTATACTGTTGTAATGGCAACCTACCATGTCGGGATACTGGGCATATTCTTTATCGGTAGCATCCTGTACATCGGGTGGGTAGTGCTTTTTCTTAAAAGAAGAAGGGAGCTTGACTACAAGAGGTTCCAGCAGGCATCAGCCAACCAGAGCAATATTGTGCAGCTTGTTTCGGGTATGCAGGAGATTAAGCTCAATGCATGCGAGAAGCAGAAAAGGTGGGAGTGGGAACAGATACAGGCCAGACTGTACAAGGTAAGCATAAAGGGGCTGGCCCTTAGCCAAAGCCAGGAGATTGGGGGCACATTTATTAACCAGGCCAAGAACGTCTTTATCTCCTTTCTCTCGGCCAAAGCTGTTATAACCGGCGATATGACCCTTGGCATGATGATGGCGGTTCAGTACATTATAGGTCAGCTTAATGCCCCAATACAGCAGTTTATAGGGTTTACCCAGCAGGCACAGGATGCTCGCATAAGCCTTGAGAGGCTTGGAGAGATACACGACAGGGATGATGAGGAGAGGCCGGAAGATAACAAGATACAGGTTATTCCATCTGAGGGCACCATTGAGGTAAAAAACCTGGTGTTCCAGTACGAGGGTCCTCACTCGGAGAAGGTCCTTAATAACATCAACCTCGAGATACCTGCAAGGAAGGTTACAGCCATTGTCGGTACCAGCGGAAGCGGGAAGACCACATTGATAAAGCTGTTGCTTGGATTCTACCAGCCTGTTGAAGGGGAGATAACCCTCAACGGTACAAGGCTGGATCGCTACAGCCAGAGAGAGTGGCGGAAAAAGTGCGGGGTGGTAATGCAGGAGGGGTTTATTTTCTCCGATTCCATAGCGGGTAATATTGGCGTTATTGATGATTTCCCCGATAAGGGAAAACTGGAAATGGCTGTTACAACTGCCAATATAAAGGAGTTTATCGAGTCCCTGCCGCTCGGGTATGAGACCAGCATTGGTGGTGACGGGCATGGCATCAGCACCGGGCAGAAACAGAGGCTGCTGATTGCCCGCTCGGTGTACAAGGATCCTGATTATCTTTTCTTTGACGAGGCTACCAACTCTCTTGATGCA
>SLOS01000356.1 GCA_007132365.1 Bacteroidales bacterium
ACCAATAATCTGAAAGAGTTTCAGCGAATTCCCCGGTTGAAAATTGAAAACTGGGTAAATAAGTCAAATCTAAAATAATATGAGACAGATATTATTATTATTATTATTTGCAAGCGTTCTTTTATATAGCTGTAAATCAAATGACTATCATAAGGTTTTTGAATTGGAGGCACGAAATTATGCCCTGATAAATACCCCGGTATATGCCTGGATCGAAGATATGGAATTTGAACATGATGCAATGGTATGTCTTTACCTGGAGGATGAGATCGTACCGGGGCAGGTTGAGATTTTAGATGATTCAAGGCAGCGGGTATGGTGGATTGCCAATCTTGAGACAGGTGATTCTGCCAGCTATGAATTACGACTTAATGACGGATGCAGGGAAGAGGAATATCAGACTGAAAAATATATGTGGGAGAGGATTACAGAGCATTCAACGCGTCTTTTTGTTGGCGGGCTACCGGTAATCCAGTACGAGCACCCTGTGTTTGATGCTGATAATATCGAAGAAACCAAAAAGCCATTTCATCATGTATTTGAGCCGACTGCTAACCGGTTTATTACCAAAGGGCCGGGCGGACTCTATTCGCATCACCGGGGTATTTTTTTCGGATACAATCACGTTTATGTGGGCGACAGTGAAGAAAGGATAGATATCTGGCATGCACGCGACGGTGAAAGAAGCGAGCATGTTGAAATTATCAGGGAATTTGCGGGTCCTGTTATGGGTGGTCATAAAGTGAAGATCCACTGGAAAGATCATGATGGTAAACCATTTATTGAAGAGATCAGGGATATAAGGGTTTTCAGACAACCTTACGGGGAAACACTTATCGATTTTCATTCAGAACTCCGTACTCTGGATCAACCGGTAAGGCTTGACGGGGACAGGCAGCATGCAGGTGTGCAGTTCCGTGCATCACAATATGTGGCAGATAACAGGCATTTTACCAGGTTCATCCGGCCGCCCGAATGGTCGCATCTGGATGGTGGTGAAGAGATTGAGGGACCGGAAATGTATGATCTGCCGTGGAATGCCATGCATTTCATTATTGATGAGAGACCATTTACAGTATCCTACCTGAGCCATCCCTCCAACCCTCAGAATGCTGAAATGTCGGAGCGGTTATACGGCCGGTTCGGTGAGTTTTTTCCATACAGGGTGACAGATGGGGATCCCCTTACCGTAAAATACAGGTTCTGGGTTACTGAAGGGAAGGTACCTTCTGTGGAAAGCATCGATTTAAGGTATCATGCATTTGCAAGCCCCTCTTTTGCAATTGAAACCAGAAAATGACCCGGTATTCCATTAAGGTGTATTTGCCGTGACAGATGATCTGTGGTCATTCCCCTGAACATCAACTAAGAGTAGTATCAGGAAATATGCCCAATTAAAGGGTATCATGAAAAAATGCAGGGGAAACCTGAACCTTTTTTCCCCTGCATACCTATTAAGTATATGCCTGGTCTCAGTAATGAAAGACTTTTCCACCAGCCATCACCTCCTGTTTCTCATCGTCAAATGTGACGAACTGCCCGGTACGTAATGCGGCTGTAACCATAATGTTTGCAACTGAATGATCATAACCCGATTTTACGGGTGCATTAGGCTGTTTGCGGCTTCTTACACACTCCATCCAGTTTCTCATATGGTTTACCGTCATGTTGTCGGTTCCGGTGTCTGCTGCGGTTACGACCGCGGCGGCGGGAAGGTCCATTTCAGGCAGCAGGTTGGGCTCCATATTCATACTTCTGGCGTGGTTTTCAGTAAGCCCGCCGTGAGGGGTGATCCTGTTGGTGTCAAGGTTGAGCATTCCTCCGTTGGAATAATAGAGTTCCTTTACTCCACCTGCCGAGTTGGTGAAGCGGGAGGAATAAACTACCTGGAATCCTTTCGATGGATCATCCTTTGGTCCGTAATCAAATACGGCAGTCATGGTGTCAAAGTTTTCCCTGCCGTCTTTCCACAGGTATATTCCGCCATTTGCAGCAACGCTTCTTGGATGGTCGTAACCGCTGAACCAGTGAACGGTGTCTATCTGGTGCGCCATCCATTGTCCGGGAATTCCCGAAGAGTAGGGCCAGAACAGCCGGTACTCAAGATATTTTCTGGGGTCCCACGGTTCATAAGGCCTGTTCATAAGGTACCTTTTCCAGTCCGTGTCCCGCTCCCTTATCTCCGCAACAAGTCCCGGCCTTCTCCACCTGCCGGGTTGATTCACATTCCAGGTCATTTCCACCATTACAATATCACCAAACCGGCCTGACCTGATAAATTCATTGGCAGCATGATAGTTGGCTCCGCTTCTTCTCTGGGAACCAATGGTCACTATTTTGCCGGTTCGCTCCACTGCAGCCCGCCCCTTGCGATTATCTTCCATTGTTTCAGCAAATGGCTTTTCAACAAAAACATCTTTCCCGGCCTCCACTGCTTCTATGGTGTGAAGTGCATGCTGGAAATCGGCAGTTCCGATTATAACGGCATCCACATTGCTCTTTTCATAAAGCTCTTCATTGTTGCGGTAAAGATCAACGCTTATGCCTCTTTGGGCCAGAGCAGCCTTTGCCTCATCACGCCTGCGGCTCCATATGTCGGAAACAGCGGTGAAAGCAAAATTAAGATCTTTTGCCTGGCTTAGCATTGCATTAACAAGTGAGCCTCTTGTACGGTCTGAATAACCAATGATTCCTACATTGACGCGGTCATTGGAACCGATTATGTTTCCGTAGGATTTTGCACTCAGGCCAAGCCCTCCCATGGTTATCCCGGCAGTGCCGAGTGCAACTTTTTTAACAAATTCCCTTCTGGTGTTTTGCATGATATGTGATTTTAATTTATAAATTGGTTATAATGATGACCATCAGAATAATCGTCATGTTAATAAATTGATAGTGTGTATATTATCATTGTGTAATGACGGGTTTTGGTACTATTGCTGTCGCGGGTCAATTATTTGTAAATATATAAATTTTTATAGTTTTTTAAGGTATGATAAATTTACGCGCCGAATCTGTTTATAGCCTCTTCCATTATTGCAGCCGTAGCGGTGGCGCCGCATCTGGAGCAGCCTGCCTCCCTCACTTCCAGCAGTTGGTCAAGTGTCCTTATGCCCCCCGCGGCCTTAACCTTTACTTCCGGTCCGCTGTGTTGCCTCATAAGCTTCAGATCAGGAACAGTGGCTCCGGTATAATAGAACCTGCCATCCTTGTCCTTTACAAAGCCGAAACCTGATGAAGTTTTGACGTAATCGGCACCAACACTTGTGCAGATTTCGCACAGCCTTATCTTGTCTTCGTCACGGGTCACATAGTCGGTTTCAAAGATCACCTTCACAATCGCTCCGTTTTTATGGCAGGCTTTTGTTACAGCATCAATCTCTTTTTCAATATATTCCCATTCCCCCGAAAGGGCCTTACCAACATTAATCACCATATCTATTTCCACTGCGCCGTCTCTGCAGGCAGTCCCGGTTTCAAACACCTTGACTTCAATGGTGGAATTTCCAGCAGGGAAGCCTATTACACATCCCACCATCACATCTGTCCCCTTGAGGTATTCTGCGGCCTCCTTTACCATATAGGGTTTTACGCATACCGAGGCGACATCGTATTTAACCGCTACCTGGCACTCCCTTAACAGATCCTTGTCTGTCTTTGTAGGGTGAAGGATAGAGTGGTCGATCATTTTTGCAAGTTCCTTGATCATATTGTTGGGTTTTTATTTATAATGCACAGTTAGTCCTCAGAGAGCAGGAAGTCTTCATAAAAATAGGAAATCAAGCTTGTACCTCCAAGTTTAATGCTTTATTTTTGATAAGATGATTTTAACCTCTTACCCGGTTGAACCTAAACCGGGCAAGAATAATAAAAAAAAATGACAAACCTAAAACTCACCTGGTTATGAAAAAATCACTTTTTTGTCTGCTTGCTGCATTTTTAACCGTTGCTGCTTTTGTTTTATCCGCTCAGGATGAACCTGAAGTGTCTGATGAAATTCTTCTGGAACTGTATGACGGCGCCAGAGTGGCTGATGTTGTTGATGGCCTTGCTACTGTTGGTTATATCGGTGTAGGTGTTATGGATCCGGTTATTGCCCCTTTATGGAAGGATGTTAAGGATATGAGCCACCGTTTTTCAGGTATTGCTGTTACAGTAAGGTACGGTCCTACCAACCGTCCCTGGCATCCGGGTGCAGACCTGACCAAACCTGAGAATTATGAAGTATACCGTAATTGGAGGGGTATGTGGTATTCGCAGCTTTCACCAGAGCCTTTCCAGGAATATATAAAACCAGGAACTGTAATTGTAATGGACAATAAGGATGATAATGATACCGGATCGACCGGGTCCAACAATATTATGAGCTGGCAGGAAAAGGGAGCTGTAGGACTGGTTACTGCCGGGGGGATAAGGGATATTGATGAGATAATACTGCAGAGAAATCCTGTTTATACCAACTATTACGAAAGGGGAAGGGGTGAAAGGATAGGAAGGAATGAAATTATCGATGTTCAGAGGCCAGTGGTTGTTGGCGGGGTGCTTGTTGAGCCCGGTGACGTCGTGGTGGCCGATTCAGACGGGGTTGTTGTTGTGCCTCGCCGGGCGGCTGTCAGGGTGGGCCAGATAGCCTATCAGGAGCTTGTGGCGGATATTGCCGGCAGAAGGAGGTTATATGAGCGGCTCGGCTTTGAATTTGATGAGACGGTCAGAATAAGGGAGGAGCCCGAGGTTTTTTTTAAACGTCTCGGATTACCGCCCGATCCAAATAGACCTTAAAAATTTCAGGTTGCATAATTGTTAACCGGATCATTTTTACTTCCATATCTAGTGTGACCTTCAGGCTTCAGGGAACCGTCCTGAATTAAAAATTATCGTATCCGTATAGGGTAAAACGATTATTTACCGGTCTTATAAGTGAATTGGTATATAAAGTAATTTTTAATACACAGTAAACTGTGAAAAATATTGGTGAAGCAATAACAAGGCCCTTGTTTTTTGCGGGGTTACTTTTTCTATTGGTGGCTTTTATGGCAACAGCCGAAATGCCCCGTTATATTACTGTAAGCGGTACCGTTAAGGATGCCGTTACCGGAAAGGGTATTGCCTTTGCAAGTGTTTCTTTAACGGGAAGCCATATTGGCACCGTTTCAAATCTGGACGGGTTGTTTACCCTTAAGGTTCCGGTTTTGCCAGATAATTCAGATATCAGTATATCTCATCTTGGTTACAGGCGAGCGGACTTCAGTATTGATGAAATTGACGTTGACAGGAGGGATTTCCTTATTGAACCCCACACCGTTCTTCTTGAGGAGGTCGTCATCAGGCCGACTGATGCAAGGGCAATAGTCGTTTCAGCCCTTCGCAGAATTGAGGAGAATTATCCCGTTGTACCCTACAGGCTCACCGGTTTTTACCGGGAAACTATCAGGCAGAGAAGAGAATACGTTTCAATTTCCGAGGCCGTGGTGGATATCTATCAGGCTCCCTATAATTCAGAAAGAGATATGAATATGTTCAGGATTATCCAGGGGAGGAAGAGCGGAAATGTAAAGAGGGCTGATACTTTGCTTGTCAAACTGCAGGGCGGCCCTCATGTTTCAATGTTGCTCGATGTGGCGAAAAATCCCGAGCTTATTATGTCATCGGAGACAGCAAATTTTTATAATTTTGATTTGGTTGATATAGTTAAGGTTGATGAGGTATCCAACTATGTCATCTCCTTCAGTCCCCGTATCATTGTTGATTACCCCCTCTATTACGGGAAACTGTATATTTCAGTAGAGCGTCATGCAATTACGATGGCTGAATTCAGCCTTGATCTGAGCGACAGGGACAAGGCGGCCCAGAGTTTCATACTGAGGAAGCCGGCCAGGCTAAGGTTTAACCCGGTCAATACCAGGTATCTTGCAAGTTATAAAGAGGTGGATGGCAAATACCATGTGAATTACCTTCGGTATGAGCTTGAGTTTTTCGCGGACTGGCGGAGGAGGCTTTTCCGTACAGGTTATACAATTATGTCTGAGATGGCCAT
>SLOS01000215.1 GCA_007132365.1 Bacteroidales bacterium
CCTGTTTTTATCATAATTCTTGATTTTAATGTCTTGATATTGAAATAATTGCAAAGCCAGAAATGAAATAAGTTTAATTTCAGAGTTGAACCATTTCACACCTTTTCAGTTATCTCCAATTTCTTTTTGCTTTCTGGCCAACCGGGATTAAGCTGGCAATAACACCGGACACGATGCCAACCAGAAGTGATCCCGGCAGAATATAAAGAAAACTGGGGCCCGGTGTCGCGAAAAACAGTTCCCAGAATGCTATTAATACAGAAGCTGTTATGCTTGCTACAGTGCCGAACCATGCCCCGAAAACAGTAGCCCAGGGAACAAACATAGCCATGAAGAACATAATGAACAAGGGGGCAGTCAATAAATTTGATACACGCATTGTCACTTCAATCAAATTACCGGGCACAATGTATATATACGAACTTAAAGCCACTACCATTATACCAACCCCTATTGTTGATATTTTGGCTGTCTTGAGTTGTCCGGCAGCTGTCAAACCCTTTTTCCGGTACCTTTTTACAAAATCTTCTGTAACTACAGCGCTTGAAGAATTTACACCAGATGAAAGACTTGACATGGCGGCAGCCATCAACCCTGCGATGACAAGACCGGCAACCCATGCAGGTAATGATGTAATGATGAATTGCGGCAAGAGCTGATCAGCATTGGCAATAACAGACATGCCATCTTGTAGCATATGCGGATTGTTCCTGTAATATGCGAGTAAGGTAAACCCGAGAAAACTGAGAAAAATCAATACTACAGTATTTGCGATGAGAGATGTGCCCAATACTTTACGTGCAGTTTTCGGATCGCGCATTGAAAGGAAACGTTGCAGTGACATCTGATCTGAACCGTTTGTGGCAATCCACCATATAAGAACCGATAAAAAATACCAGCCGAAAGTGCGTGTCCCTTCGGTTTGGAACCCCCAGCGTGCCGGCTCCCAGTGTTCCGCCCACTCTCTGGGCCACCACTCACCAATGCCCCCCAGATTAATTGTTATCATAATCATGACAAGCAACGCTCCCCCGAAAAGAATAAAAGATTGTATTGCATCAGTCATAACAACTGCCCGTATTCCACCCATCGAAGTATATATCAGTGTAATGATCCCCAGAATTACACATATCAATGGTGTCATGTCCGGATCCAGGCCCAATAAAGGGATGAGCACGACATCTGCCGTTGCATAGATTATCAATGCCATCCACAGCAATCTGAGCGATAAAAAGAGCAGGCTGCTCAGAATGCGGATACTGGTGTCAAAGCGTCTTCCCAGAATTTCATATGCGCTGGTGACCCGTAACCGCATAATGAAAGGAATAAAAAACCATCCAACGACAAAGTAAACAACCGGAAAGGCCAGGAGCTGGCCAAACAACATTGGCCCGTTTTTTATAATTTCCCCGGGTATTGCCAGATAGGTGATAGTGCTCAGCAGGGTTGCAAACAATGAAAGACCGACAAAACCGGATTTCATCTTGCCTCCGCCAAGAAGATAATCCTCAGCAGATTTAGTGCGACGCATATAATAATAACCTACACCAATCATCCCGCTTAAGTATAAACCTATTACCACCCAGGATAACCAACGCATTTTGTGAGGCGCACGTCTTTCTATTCGTAAAATGGCATTGGCTGCTTCAATCCTGATACCCGGATCAGGATGATCCAGCAGGGTTAACAAATAGGGAACATCCTCATTTGTACCTGTATCTGCTATGTTAATTAACTCCCTGGCTTTACCGGTTAGCCTGGCCTGCTGCTTTTCGCCTTTAATATCGCTGTATTTCTCCAGTTCTTCATCCGTCAATTGATAACCAAGTGACAGCAGATATTTTGCTGCTTTTGCTTCATAATTATCATCATTGCCCTCCAGGGCTTCATACAAAACATGGAGGCTTTTCTCACGATGCTTATTTGTAATTTCCTGCACACCCTGGTTACCATCTTTGCCGGACAAAGACGAGGAGAACAATAACAAGGGAATCAAAATAAACCATCTGCTCGTTAAATTCATTTTTTCACCTTTAATATCAAAAAGTTTCAGAATATTTCAATTACTGTTTTTCCGGGAAGGCTTTACAATTTCCTTAAATTTAACCCATTGTTCAACTATTTCATTCCAGCCACCCATTGCTCCAGATCCCGATGCACCAATCATGGCCGCGCCCATACATGCAGTTTCATGAGAATTTGGAATATAAAAATCCGTTCCAAGGGTATCAGCCTTAATCTTCACCCACAGCCTGCTTTGGGCTCCACCTCCGGTGGATACTATTGCGCCCTGAAAACCGGGGGTTTTAATTACTCCGGTTAAATGTTTCAGGCTCAAAGCTGTCGATTCAAGAATGGCCCGCACAAAATGGCCGTGCCCGTGCACAGGTCTGATATTAAGGAAGCCTTCCAGATCAGTGTACCTGGAAGCAGAAGGTTTTGCAACCAGTCCCAGACATCCGGGTTCGACCTCTTTTGCCATTTCCAGTAATTCCGGGATACTTAAATCAGATGCATACTTTTTCTGATACCACTCCAGAGAATGTGCACCATTATCATTAAAGGCCATCCGGAAATAGTGCTTGTCTGATAATCCCGGAGCAAAGAAGATGTTCGGCCGGGGAGAATAACCTTCAGCGTATGCAACACAAGATAATACGGTTCCTGTTGATTCACACAAATTTCCATTTTGTGTGAGACCGCTGCCAATAGCTGAACAATGATGATCCAATCCTCCCAGGTAATAATCAATTCCTGAAGCAAGCCCTGTGAGTTCAGCGCCATCATCAGTCAGCTGACCAGCATATGTGCCTGTCCTTTTTGGAACAGGCAGAAAGGATGAATCCAGATCAAGTATCTCCAGTGACTTATCCCACCATTGACAGCTGGTGATATCAAGTAAACCTGTCATTGCTGCCGTACTTGCATCTGACAGTTTCCGGGCTGTGAGAGAAAAAGTCAGATAGTCCGATATACTCAGGATACTTCCAACG
The DNA here is from genome assembly GCA_007132365.1 of Bacteroidales bacterium. Lineage (GTDB taxonomy): Bacteria > Bacteroidota > Bacteroidia > Bacteroidales > PUMT01 > PXAP01. The sequence goes on from SLOS01000215.1 coordinate 2,994, forward strand.
CGCTCCCAAACTTCCGGATGCATTTTTCTGAACCAGTTAATTTTGGAAATGGTGAACTGCCGGTCCGGAGTAATCCCAAGTCCGGTTATCCGGTTAAAATCAGCCCTGCTTCCCAGTGCTTCAATACGGGCATCATTTTTTTCCGCCCTGTTATCAGGCCAGAGTATAAATGAAGTCAGCGGCACATTGTCCCTGTCCAGCAGAATAAAGCTGTTTGCCTGTGAAGAGTAGGATACAGCAGTTATTTGGCCCGGAATAATCCCGGCATCCTGAAGAGCTTCTTCAACGCATGCATGCAGCGTACTCCAGAAAACATACAGATTCAGCTCGCAAATTGTGTTATTCTCTGTTTCAGTTTTTACGTACTTACGCCCTGACCCCCTGAGCTTACCTGTTTTATCAAACAATCCTGCTTTAAAATAACTGGTGCCCAGATCAATTCCCAGAAAAAACCCCATTTAGTTTCCTGTTTTTAGTAATTTGATTGTTTCTTCCACCAGTAAATCTCCTGCAGAATAATGAAAGATTGAGTTTGATGCCTCATACAATCCTTTTTTTTCAGCCTCTTCCGTAGCAATGTATCCCTGTAACTCCCCATTGGCGATAGTAATTAAAAAAATATTGTAGAAATGTTTCTTCAATTTCAGTACATATTCAACAAATATTTCACCAGGCCATGCGGCAAGGAACCACGGGCCGATTTTAAAAACCTGGATTTCAGCAGGCAAACATGAATCATAAGCAGTTTCGAGCTCCCCTTTCTCAGCCAACCGGGAAAGATAAAGTGATTCCTCGGCACCAAACCAGTTAACTTCAGACGTCCGTATCTCCTTCAGATCTTTTGATGACTTTCTTAATTGTTCCAGCTGATTGAATACCCTGTCCCGGTATGCTCTTGCATTTCTTACATCCGGGAATTTACGCCTTGGCAGATCAATAAATTTCCGGAAGGATGAGACCGGAACTTCCGTGGAAAACTCAACTCCATCCATTATTTTAGATCCTGCAGCTTTGGCAATTATGCCGCCTATCCGGCGCGCTTCTTCAAAGGTGTTGGCTCTGGTTACATGTCTGGGACTTTGATTTCCTGCAGCTCCTGTAAAATACAAAACAGGGCATTCACATTTTAAATAATCTTTCTGCAGAATTTCTCTGGTAAAAGAGGGAAAATCACCGCTATACAACCTGGAATCTTCATGCAGCACTGTTGGGTGCATATTGCATACCAGCAGGCATGCTAAAAACTCCTTATCAGGTTTTCTTATAAAAAGCACAGGTATTTCCATGTCGGCCGGACCTGAAGGGTCATACCGGTTGGTGCCTGCACCGGTTCCATCGGCCAGTATAAATCCTGCCTGTGCTGAAGTAGCATTGCTGAAAGCCTTACACGCTGCTTCTATTGTTTTGCCTTCCATGTATTTGACATATTCAGGATCCGGTCCGGGTATAACCGGATCGTTTCCATCTATTACAGAAGCAACCGTAACCGGACCTGAATGTGTATGTGTTGCAGCTACCATTATTTTAGATACAGGGATGCCGGTGTTTTCAGCAATAATTTTCCGAATTCGCGAAACAGATGATTTACTGAGGTAAATTAAATCGTTTGAAATCAGCAGTGCCTGCTCAGCCCCATTGGCAAGGTATAATGCAGAACTAAGCAAACAGTCATGCACTCCCTCACTCATTCTTTCAGCAAAAGGGTAACCGTAAAGGAATTGGGAACCAGTTGGAGTGATATTGGTTGTGGCTGCTCCTGCAAACAGCCCTTTTGCTATATTGCGATGGTCATTCATATAATTGTTGTGGCAGATCAGTAACCCTTGTTCCAGTCCGGCTCAATATTTTGTGCTATTGTTTCCGATACATACACATCTGTTCTCAGAGTTTGCAGTATTGATTCCGGAACAAGCGGTGTTACCGGCCCATGTAAAACAAGACGGGATATGAACCGCTGCCAGGAAGTGGTTGTTCCGTGAACAGTAATGGCATGAAAATCCAACCTGTGTTTTGCGTTTATCACTTCAGCAGGTCCGATAGTTGCAGATTTGGGAGGAACGGCAGCAAGGTTGCCACTTTTCCCGAAACTGCCATGCAATGAATTCTGAGCAATAGTGAATGGGCTGAGAGTGCAGATCCTTGCACTCATTTTTTTCCATTCATCCAGGTCTGCCATAAATTCGGGAGCATCCGGTTCGATAAATGCGAGATGACCGGTCCATCCGGGTCCGCTGTAACAGATATCTGCTCCACCGGCATCTTCAATCATTTTACCATAGTGATTCAGATTGCTATTGGTAAATCCTGTTATCTGATTTCTGGGCGGCCTTAATTTCTCATCAATTTCATAATAGAAATATTTTAACATAGCGTTTGTAAAACCAAACTGCCAGTTTTCGGGTGCTATGTTGCCGTTTTCATCAGCATACTCATCCATGGCAAAAGCATATACATTTCTGCAGTCAATATTGCATGCATTGATCAAACGTGCCACGAACCGGTAATCCGGGAAGGGATTAGGCAGTATCATCACTAACTTTTCACCTGTATCTGCAGAATGTTTTATTCTTTTAAACATATCGGCAATAAAAATGTGTGATACATCTGAATCCGATACAACGTTTATTTTGAAACCGGGATTGGAATGGCTTTCAATATCCTCTCTTTTAATACTCAATACCCTTTCAATTTCTGTTTTATCTTTATAGGGAACCCATTCTGAAGGGTTGAATTCGAATAAGTTGTTGTCGTTGTTCATTTGAATAAGTTTTGAATATTCGTATTACAAAAAGGTATTACTGTTTATAAAAACAATCACCGCCAATCCAGGTTTGCACTACATTTAACTGCTTGTCAAGTATTACAAAATCAGCATCGTAACCTTTTATTATCTGGCCTTTTCTGTGTCCGGCGCCTGTCACCTCAGCCGGATTGGTGCTGACCAGCCTGATTGCTGACGGCAAATCCAGTTCCAGCCAGCTTACAGCATTTC
>SLOS01000031.1 GCA_007132365.1 Bacteroidales bacterium
AGATCGCGGCCTGAATAACTACGACTGTATCAGGGTAATTTGCCAGAGCTGCAGGAACAGTATGATAGATAACAAGTGCAGGGGCATAATTTGCCAGCCTTTCCAGCACTTTCGCTTCCAGCAGATAATCATCCCAGACAATTTTGCTTTTCTTTATCCACCGGCCTATATAAACCAGCAGTAGCCTTCTGGTTACGAAATTTGCAAGCCAGGCCATCAAAATAATGAGCCCAATGATGATAATTGTTTTTAACAATACAGCGTAATCATAAGCCAAACCCATAGAAATAAACCAATCTTTGATCATCTCACCGAGTCTGGAAGTGTCCATGTTATATTGCATTTTGATTAAGGTAAAATTAAATTTTGATTTTTTACTTCTTTCAGGAAAATCAAAATAACGATAAATATTCAGAAATTCCGAACCAAAAACCGGTCCGGTTAAAATTTTTCTTAATATTTTGGGGAATACCTTAATTTAATTTAGGTTTGGAGACAAATTTTTCTTCCTAACAACCTGTCCGTGGAAAAGTATTCCGATAAAGCTATTCTGAATGGTATCAAGAACAGAAAGGATAGCATACTGGAATACCTTTACAGGGAATACTATCCCCAGGTATTTCGCATAGTCGTAAAGCACGGCGGCCAGGAACAGGATGCCAGGGATCTTTTCCAGGAGGCACTCATAATTATTTTCAACCGTCTGGGAAAGGGAGACCTTGAAATAAAACACTCATTTCACAACTATTTCATTGTACTATGCAGGTTCATATGGCTCAGGCAGAATAACATAAAATCAGCTTATGACCCTGATCTGCTTGCTGATGAATCAACCGTTTCTGTCAGGCCGGATCCGGATATGGTACAGGAAGGACCGGGAGATAAAGTATATGAGGAATATATTGAAAACCAAAGCGAAAAGATATTCCAGAGGCATTACCGGAAGCTTTCGGGGGATTGTAAAAGAGTATTGAAAATGTTTTTCCGCAAAAAATCCTTCAGGGAGATTTCTGATAAAATGAAATATACCGGTGAAGATTATGCAAGACGGAAAAAATACCTTTGTATGCAGCAACTTATGAAAATGATCAATGAAGACCCCGAATATAAAGAGTTGAAAAAGATAAAGAAATAATCAGTATTGCGGTATTAAGGCATTTTGGTATTACAGTTTTTCAGTCTTTCCGGATGGTTACACGCCAGATTATTCCCATCATCAGAAGCACAAGCAGAATAAATGTGGCATAGGGATAATAGTGCCTGTATGACCTGAAAAGTTCTTCAGGATTGCCTATACAAACATAGGCACCCCAGAAATAGGGGTGCGACCTGAGCATATCGGTATTATCAAGGAAGTCGATGCGTGCCTTGCGTAACGCTTCGTCTTTCCGGTAGCCCTTTAAAAGGTATTTGTAAAAGCTTATCATTATCTCCGCTCCCGACTTGTCTTCTATCTCCCAGTTAGTCATCACGATTGAAGGAACCCCGGCATAAAGGAACCCCCTGGCAAGGCTCATTACACCCTCACCCCGGTTGAGGGCACCATAACCGCTGCGGCATGAGCTTAGTACGGTAAGTCCTGCATTAAGGTTAAGGTTATATATTTCGTAGGTATTAAGAAAACCATCCTCCATATCCGTTTCAGATTCAGCAAACACAAGTTTTGAGAACATGGGGTTTTCATCATCTATAAGGGTATGCATGGCCAGATGGAGAAGCCGGTAACCGCCTGCCATCTGTTTAAAATTATGCTCAGTTGCCTCTTCATCCAGCAGTACATCGCCATTCATTATTCCGGCAATCCTGACTGCCTCTTCCCTTGCTGCGGGAAGCGGTACCAGATTATCCCTGTAATTATGACGGCCGGGAACAGGTCCCTGCAACAAAAATTCAGAAAAATCATATTGAGGGGCCATGGAAAGGAGGCTTTTTTCAGCCCGGGTTGTTTTGGCAATACTCTCCTGCCAAATTGTGGCCGAAAAACTGTATGAGACAGGAAAGTCCCTTAACAGATAGGACAGGTCGCTGTAATTATTACCCCCGAGCCCCCTGTCCGTCATTAAAAGCAATTCAAACGGCACATAGGAAAGCAAACCGTCGGGTACAATTATCAGGCGTTTGTTTTTGATCATTGACATTGCAGGATCCATGAGTAGTTTGAAAAGATACCTTGCAGAATTTGTAAAAACACGGAAATCTTCGCTTACCTTTCTGTCAAGATTACCGCTTGTAAGAACATCCAGCAATTTGGCAAGCACATTTTCTGTATCTCCACCAGTTTCCACACTAAAAAAGCCCGCCTCCCGGTCCGTGATCACAAAAATATAAACAAGAGAATCATTATAGACATAGGATATCATAGCGTCGCGCTGATCCAGACGGTCCATCGTAGTTTTAACCGACGATAAAACAGGATTATATTTCAACGCATAATAATCAGGATATTCCTGCTCAAGCTGCCCGATAAGCTGGCGCAGATCCATCTCAAGGGAAAAGACCCTCTCCTGCCAGAATGTGATCTTTTCCTGGTCTGCTTCAACAATCCTCATCTCTTCATATATCAGCTCCCTGTAAGCGGCAATTCCCCTCATGAGATTCTGTTCCTTTTCTATCATATCTTCGGGAACCCCGCCAAATGATCTGGCCTCCAGGTTCCTGATCGAAGCCAGCAAACTGGCAGCCTTGCTTCTTTCAGAGAACAGGAATGCTTCCTCAATATATGAGGGATCCTCCGTCAGCTTATATAACTCCCAGGCAACATGTATAGCCTGCATAAATGTTTCATGCTCGTTTTCTGATAAAATCAAGCGGCTCTCTTCATTAAGAGGCCCCATGCGTATCATTTCAATGAACTCCATAGCAACCTTATACGCGGCCAGGCTGGACTCAAGATTTGATCTGTAATCCCTTTGAGCAGAAAGTAAATAATATGCATCAGCTTTGTGCTTGATTATTCGCAGCATGGCATCGACAGAAAAAGCGTGGTCCCTGGTACCGGGGTTATCAGTAATATTTGTCGAATTGAAGGACGAGCTGTTGGCGATAAGGGACTTCTGATAATAATCAAGAGCAAGATCCAGATTACCTTTCAGCTCGTAATAATAACCAATGTTCATCAGTGCCATGGCAACATGGTAATCCTTGTACCCGAAATTGTGAGAAAAAATATTTAGGGCATTCAAAATAATTTCATATCCCTTTTCAGGATCAACAGCTTCAGAAACAAGAAAAATTCCATAGTTCATAAGGGATGTGGCAAGATTGGGGTGATTATCACCTCCATACTCTTTAAGGGCATCAATTGACATTCTGAAATAATGGTCCGCAATATCCATTTCACCCGTTTCCCTGTATGAATTGGCAAGATTGCCTGCCGGCATGGCAACCAGTGAAGGAGCAGTTTTCTGCCGGATATCTATCGAACGGTAGTAATATTTCCTTGCCTTATCCACATCACCTGATCCCCAATAGGCAATTCCTATATTATTATAGAGTGCAGCAGCCCAGTCTGTACGGTCATTAGCCAGAAAAATCCGTAATGCATTGTAGTAATAAGAGAGGGCACTGTTATAATCCATCTTTTCTCTCAGCAAATTTCCCTGGTTTTGATATACTGCCCCAAGCAGGGCATTGTCAGGTCCGGAATGGCTGAGAAAAATATACCCTGCCGTGTCATAATAAAGCATGGCATCCTCAATATTGTTAAGCCTGCGGTTTACTGCTCCCAGGTTACTATATGTGGTGGCCATATCGGAGGACAAGGGTCCCTGTTTCGGCCTTTTTATTTCGAGGGACCTGCGGAAAAGGGCATCTGCCTGTTCAAAATCACCAGCACGGTAGCTTTCAATGCCAAGATTATTATATATCCGTGATGAATCAATTGCATTACCATCGTTCTGGTCAATATTAAAAGGAACAAATGCAAAAACCCCCGGATGAATTCCGGTAAGTAACAGAATGATTATAATAACAGCTCTCATTTTCAAATTGCCCGGGAATTTAATGACCGGTCCGGATCTCTTATTATTCCCGGTAAAGATAAACAATTCAGCGTATTAACCGCAATTAACAGCTGGTTGTCGGCTGCCATTACAGGCAATATCAGGTGATTAATCCCAGACCAGGAAACTATCAAAGGCAAATATATCATCATTTAACTTTTGATAAATTACTCACATTCTTATCAACAGAAAACTCCTGCACTGTTGAAAAAAAATGATAAAAAATTTCATTAGTTGTAAAATATTATATATTTGCATGTTATACCAAAATTAAAATAATATTTTCAGAAAACTATTATTTACCTGTTGTCACGTTTTTCCAATTTATGCACCTCTTGACAGATAACTGGCAAAATCTAAAACTTAAAATTAAAATTAAAATAAACCATAAAAAATCACGACCATGAAAACACTGAAATCCTTATTCATTCCACTAAGCAAAGAAGAAATGAATTCAATCCGCGGAGGATCCAACACAAAAGGAGGCACAATTCCCCTTGACGAAGACATTCTTCTGCCTGATCCGGAACCCGAAAAAACCGAGTAACCCATTTAATCCCAAACATAACGTTTTTGCTTTATAAAATAAAAATTCCATTAACTAATAGTACCAGAAGATGAAAGGAAAAGACATTTTATCCGATTTTGAGGCCAGCAGCCTGAGCAATATGGAACTCAGTGTCATTCGTGGAGGAGGACATGGAACACCAGGTGGTGCAGGAATAGACCCTGATGATGACATTCTGATACCGGATGTCAATTAACAGGCTGGTGTCCGCAAAGTGCGGCTCCAAATGTTAATGCACCACCCGAATGAATCATTAACCTGGTCGTACCGGGTTGATATTTTTGCATGAGGAGATAAAACTGAATATGGCCATGAAAGGTCATTACAGATTATATAATTTAATTTTTCAAGTTATGATAAATAATTAATTATCATATAATTTATAAATATAATTAAAAATGAGAAATCAAATCGACTATTCAGGTTTCATCGAGAGATACCTGAATAAATCAATGGAAAAAGATGAACTATCATGGTTCAGAGAAGAGATGAAGGTCAACCCTTCTCTTGCTGAAGAAGTTAAACTGCAAAAAGAGATAGGTGAAGCCATTCTTAATGAAGAGACTCTTGCATTCCGTGCACAGATCAGCAGCATGTTTGAAAAAGAGGAAACCGGAAAACCCGAAAGAGAGCGTAAAAGCCTCCGTATCCCTCATGCTGTGCGTGTCGCGGTAGCCTCTCTGGCAGCTTTAATAATTTTCGGAACGGGCACCTATATTTACACACATCGGACCATTCCGTCGGACAAGCTGTTTGAGATGTATTATGAACCTTATGATGGCCTGATGAATGTTCGTTCAAGCAATTCCCAGGTTGCAGATCTGCTGTTAGCAGCAATGCAGAAATATGAAAACCGGGAATTTGAATCTGCGCTTCTGCTGTTTGAAACTGTGCTTGCAACAGACATGAATAATATAACATCCAGGTTTTACTCAGGCATATCATACATGGAAACAGAACGTTTTAATTTTGCGGAAAAGGCTTTTTCGGGAGTCATAGATCATGATGACAACCTTTTTATTGAGCATGCAGAGTGGTATCTTGGCTTGTGTTACCTGAAGACCGGCGAAAAAGAGAAGGCGCAAAAACTGCTTAAATCCATAGCCGGCTCGGAAGGATATTACAGCAGGTCAGCCCGGCAGCTTGCAAGAAAACTGTAACCTCCTGATAACCACTTAATATTCATAAAGGCAGCATTGCTTTTACTGGCAAAGTATTGCCCGGTATTAACGGATAACGGTTAATCAACAGCTATTATGGAAAGAGAAGAAGAAAACAAAAAGCTATCACTTAAGATTACGCTCCTGGAGGAAGAACTGAAAAACATGCAGGCCAGGATGCATAATCTGCAATCGATCATGTTGTCGAATGTCAGCCATGATATCCGAACACCAATGAACGCTATAGTCGGA
>SLOS01000208.1 GCA_007132365.1 Bacteroidales bacterium
AAAATAAAGGTAGTTTTCCGGTTCATGGCCAGGATCTTAAGTTTTAAATATGCATCTGTTAACTTAATATTCCGGTGCAGGTCGCCAGACACATTTAGTTATAAACCTGACGGGGTGAACCGGATGATGCAGGACACCCCGTCAGTCAGTAACCGTAATAGTGACAGATTTTACATCCTGCAGGTAATCCTTAGCCCAATTACCTGAGCTTGAAGCCACAAGAGTAAATACAAACTCTCCTGCCGACGGATATCCTGATATCCTGACCGAATCAAGACTGGTTGATACGTTTGTACCCCTTCTCCTTGGATCATCGGGGTCATACGTGGATTGTACGTTATGTCCACGGAAATAAACCAGAAATTCACCCTGAACATTATCCAGGTAGACAGTAAATCCCTGACCTCTCGGTAGTGTGTTGTTCTGGATACTGGTCGTAAAATCAGCAGACGGCTTGATGGGATCTTCTTTGTTACAGGAAAGCAGCACCATCAGCATGGCTAAGACAATTAATGCTGAACTATTTTTCATGTGTATAAAGTTTGGTTATCAATTTATATAACAAGATGTTACAAATCCACATAACGGTTAAAATGCTTTTCAATTCCCATGGAACCCCCATGCTTAGTTCATGTTATTTTGTCTGACGAAGGCTGCTGGGGGTTTCATAAGTAAATAATTTATTTTTGAGTTGTCATTTGGAACTGGCATGGAAATATTCCGGTTTACACAGGTTTTCAGCTCATCCTTGCATGTGTTACTATGTGCTCGTTTCATGATGAAAGTATTTTAATAGTTCTCAATAATTATTACCAGCCGGGATTTTGTTTCAGATTCCCCTCACTCAGGTTGATCTCCTGAATTGGCAGTGGCAGGAATTCATGCTTCCCCTTTACATAAAAACCGCCGTCTCCTTCGGGTGCAAGCTGCCTGCTGAGAATCTGCCGCATATCAATGCCCCATTCCGGATCAAAACTCCAGCGGATAAGATCAAACCACCGGTGCGATTCAAGCGCAAGTTCAACATCCCTTTCGTGAATGATGGCCTCTTTGGTAAGTGCAGCCACCGAAGGCATATCAACCCTTCCCCTTACACGGTTCAGGGCCTGCAGTCCCTCGGTGGTATTTTCACCCAGAAGATGGGTCACCTCGGCATACATCAGAAGCACATCAGCAAACCTGATGACTCTTCGGTTAATAGGATCATTCAGGGGAGCACTGCTTTCATAAAATACCGGAAAGTAATACTTTTTCAGTCCGAACCCGTTTGTTGGAAAAGGGTTATCTGTTCTGGGAATCAATCCCCGGCTGCGTGCTATCAATTTATTGTTGACTCCGCTCAGATAATTTCTGTAGTAGGGGCTGTCCTCCCTGAAATCCATCCGTTCACCATCGAGATAAAGAGTGGCATAAGCACGGGGATCACGGTCAAATCCATCGGGAGCACCTTCGGTCTCAAATGCCAGCCAGAGATCGGGATGCGCTTCATGATTCCTGAAACTGGATGTATGGGGACTGAACCAGCCGGCATTCATTGCACCTGACCACTGCCAGCCGGGCAGCCACCCCGATTGCATACGTTCATCAGTGTATTGGACCTCCCAGACAGACTCCTGGTTATTCTCGGCTATATAAAGGTTGTCGCCAACCGGGAGATCTACATAGGACGAATTGCTTAACAGCGCGTAAATATAATCATTCCTGCTTTTCGGATCCTGGGGTTTTACCAGACTGTAGTTCCCTGATTGAATCACCTCCCTTAATGTTTGCATTGCAAGCCTCAGATCAGCTAGGTCCTCTGCCGATCCTTTATTGCCATTTCTTACATAATAATAAAAATGTTTAAACAGCATTGCCTTCCCCAGAAATGCCCCGGCTGCCCCTGATGTTAAACGCCCGGCATCTGACGGGCCATATTGTTCAGGCAGGTTCTCATAACCAAACAGCAAATCTTCCTTTATCAGGTCCCAGAAATTTTGGGGATTACCATTGGTCATCGGTATGTTGAAGTCCTCCGGTATAGTTTTATCATCGTAAAAGGGAGGCTCATTGAAAATCGTAACCAGATAGAACAGATAGGCGCCCCTTAAAGCCCTAGCCTGGGCGAGATAAAGGTTTCTCATGCTTTGCGAAAGTCCCTCGACATTCTGCCGTTCATTGATCATTTTAATGAACATGTTGGTCCGGTAAAGCCCCATGTAAAGATCCCGATAGATAGTGCTTACCTGATTGGAGGAAGCATTAATCGCAGTCAACTGGTCCATTCCCGGAGTTTCAAACAGTATCCTGTCCTCAAACGAGCCGAAAACAAACTGCATCTGCAGTCCGAACACTCCTCCATGGGCGAGAGGACCGTAGAGACTGTTGAGGGCCATCCAGAAATCCTCCTGTGTCTGGTAAAAACTACCGTCAGTGAGGGCATTCTTGTTATCCAGCTCAAGGAAGTCATCCGAACATGAAACTGCAAAAGAAAGCAGTATTACCAGGGTAGTTCTGAATATTGATTTATACATAACAGTATAGTATTTATGATTTCTAAAATACAATAATTAAAAGTCAACCTGGATACCAAAATTGATCGCCCTGGGCACGGGGTAGGTACCTGTATCATTACCGGGTGTAAGCGGCTCACTGACGGTAGGCGCTTCGGGGTCACGGCCTGTATAACCGGTAATGGTAAAAAGGTTTGTTGCGCTGACGTAGATTCGTGTGCCCGATAAACCAATGGATTTGTTTACATTGCCCGGAAATGAATAACCGAGCTGAATGTCCTTTAATCTGAAAAAAGATGCATTCTCAAGATACCAGGTCGAAGGACGGTCATTGATATTATCGTTATTCAGATCGGCTCTTATATATTCAGTGGAAGGACGGTCCTCCCGGTAGTAGTTTTCTGCAAATGCCGCAAGCTTGTTATGCCCCATATCCTGGGAACTGAATCCCTCTATATCGGGTCTCATATGATTATAAACATGATAATTATGCATACCGTAAAAAAACACTGAAAAGTCCCATCCCCGATACATTGTTTCCAGGCTCAGGCCATATGTCAGATCGGGCACTGCCTTGCCGATTATTGTACGGTCGAGGTCATCTATAATCCCGTCATTGTTAAGATCTTTGAACATAAGGTCTCCCGGCTGAGGGGTTCCGCTTGAGGGCCGTGCATAAAGGTAATTCCCTTCCGCGTCAAAATCATCGGGTGTTATGATCCTTTCGGCCACATAACCGTAAAAGCTGCCAATGGTATGACCAATTTTGGTAATGTTGTGAAACCTGCGCGCAGCATCCCGAATGATTTCTCCTGGAACATATTTGACTTCATTTTTGATTGTTGTGAGGTTGCCGGAAATAATGTAATTAAAATCACCTGTCATCTGGCGGAGCATTGCGTTGAATTCAAACCCCCTGTTCTGCACCTCACCAAGGTTGACCCACGGATCTCCGGCACCGGAAACCCTGCCGAAGGTACTGGGCATTGGTCGTTTGACAAGCAGGTCGTCCTGGTTCTTGATGTAGTATTCGGCCGAGAGCTGGAGCCTGTTCATGAACATGTTCAGATCTATACCCAGGTTGTACATCTCTGCCGCCTCCCACCTGATTGTGGGATTTCCGAAACTGTGTACTACGTTAAGTGCGGGAACAACCCGTCCTCCGATTACGGGCGAAAACTGGTTAAATGGGTCTATCACCGACTGGTACTCGAAGGCTCCTATATTCGAATTGCCGGTTTGGCCCCATCCTGCCCGCAACTTCAGCATTGAGATCTGATCTACCCCGGTAAGGAAGTCCTCATCTATTTTCCAGGCTACCGAAACAGAGGGGAATGTTCCCCATCGGTTGCCGGGGCCGAACCGGGAATTCCCATCTCTCCTGATACTGGCCGTTAGCAGGTATTTGCTGTCATAATCGTAGATCAGGCGGCCGAGATAGGCCTCAGAGTTAAAGGGATTGAAAAATCCCTGCACCTGCCTGCCGTCTTCGAATGACTGGGCTATCACGTTCAGCTGCTCATAGGGAAACCCGGTGGCTAAAACCTGTACGCTGTTGTCCTCGTTTCTCCTGACATGGTGTACCGCGGTGGCAGTAATATTATGCAGCCCGAACCGGTTGCTGAAAGTTACCTGGTTTTCAAGTGACAGGTTAACATATTCATTGAAATTTTCATCCAGGTTGGCCTGACCCCGGCTTCTTACCCCGAGGTCAAAGGCGGGCACCCAGTTCTTTGTCCGGTTGAAGCCCGCGTCGACAGAGGGAAGGGTTCTGAAGGTCAGCCAGGAAACCGGTTGCACTTCCACATAGATGTTAGCAAGAATGTTATTATTGAACGACCTCAGGTCGCCGAATTCCATAGGTCCCCTTGGCGCGGGCTTATCGTTAAACCCGGTATTGGATACGAAAACTGTTTCCCCGTCGGGTGTAACGTACTCATAATCTACCTGGGGACCTTCGAATCCCTCCTTATTTTGCTCATTATAGATCCGCATCAGGGGTGAGGCAATAAGTGTGACATCCCAGGGGCCTCCCTGCCAGGTGAAGGGGTTCTGTCTTACAGAGCGGGTAACGGCAATGCTTTCTCCTACCCTGATAAAACGGCCAAGTTCAAAATCAGAATTGATCCTGATGCTGTATCTCTCGGTGGCCGATGCCAGGAGAATTCCGTCTTCAGCATAATACCTGGCTGACACGCTGTAATTTGAACCTTCACCTCCCCCGGAAATGCGCAGGTTATGGTTATGTCCCCACCCGGTCCTCACTACCTCATTCTGCCAGTCGGTACCCTGTTGCCAGCCGTCACCATAGTACCACTGACGGAAGTGATCGCTGTAGGAAAGGGGTACAGCCTGTCCATCTTCGGAAAGTAAGGTTGAATAAAATTCAGCGTACTGATCGGCGTTCATAACATCAAACTGCCCTGGCACACGATTGAAGGTGGTGTATCCGGAATAGTTAACGCGAGGGGCACCGGATTCACCACGTTTGGTGGTGACAATAACAACACCGTTGGCACCGTCGGCACCGTAAATGGCGGCTGCCGACGCATCCTTCAGGATCTGGATGGATTCTATGTCTGTTGGGCTCACAGAGTTAAGACTGCCGGTGACAATGCCATCAATGACATAAATAGGATTGGCGTCCCTGTTTATTGATCCTACTCCCCTTACCCTGATCTGGGCACCGCCGCCGGGCTCCCCTGTCTGGGTGACCATGACACCTGGCGCCCGTCCCTGCAGGGCCCTGGTAAATTCGCTGGCAGGGACCCTGTTCAGGTCATCAGAAGATACCACTGCTACCGAACCGGTAAGGTCATCCCTTCTTACCGTTCCGTAACCGATTATAACCAGCTCTGAGATCATCTCAAGGCCTGGAACAAGAGCCGCATCTATAACTGTGCGTCCATCAACTGCAACCTCCCGTTCCTCATAACCCACAAATGAAAAAACCAGTATTGCGTCAACATCCGGGACAGTGATGGAATATTTACCGTCAATATCTGCAACAGTCCCCACCGTTGTTCCCTTAACAAGGATTGTTGCCCCTATCAGAGACTCCCCTGTTTCAGCATCAGAAACTGTACCCGTAACGGTATATTGTGCCGGGGCCGTCTGCATGAAAGCCATCAGAACCAGAGGAATTAAACAAAATTTAAGTTTTCGGACTAAACTTTTCATAGGTCAGGTATTTAAGGCTTGTGAATAATCGGATAATTATTTTTATTAGGGTGTCTGGTAAAAGCTAATTATAAAACTAATCTGCATTTTATATAGTATTATTAAGTATCTTCAAAGTTAATTCATCTGTTCAATCAAAACCCTGAGCCTGGAATTTCTGCCGGTTATGTTCTCGGCTTTATCAATATATCTGGTTGCCATTCTTCTGTCCCCCAATCTATAGTAAACAAAAGCATGCAGGGCCAGATAATCCGGATTATCCTGGTTTGAGCGGACCAGCTTCGCGGACTCTCTGA
>SLOS01000299.1 GCA_007132365.1 Bacteroidales bacterium
GGATATATCATACAATAAAGCAAGTGCAGAAAAAAAGGCGTTCCGGAATTCTGAATTTCTCCCGATTATTAGCTTGAAAATTAAAGAATTTTATGTTTTTTGTGAGCAGTTAAAAAAATGTTTTATATTTGCGGTGTGATAATTACTTATTCCTGTTGAAATTAATAAACAAAATGAGGTTTTTTTTTCATTTGTTTATTTCACGGGGTGACCTGATTAATTATTTGTTAACCTACTAAAACTTTTTTCAATGAAAAAAATGATTATGTTTTTGTCACTTTTTGTGTTTTGCGGTATTTTTACCCTGCATTCGCAAACTGTGCAGATCTCCGGCACTGTGACCAGTGCCGTGGATGGCTCTACTGTTCCGGGTGTTGCAATTGTTGTGAGGGGAACTACCATCGGGACGGTAACCGACTTCGAAGGCAGGTATTCGATTACTGTGCCTGCTGATGCGCAAGCCCTCATATTCAGTTTCGTGGGACTTAGTACTGTTGAAGAACCAATTCAAGGCAGGACCGAGATCAACGTGACTATGGAACCGGATTATCTGCGACTTGATGAGGTGGTTGTGACCGCATTGGGTATAACACGAGAAAGAAGATCCATCGGCTACACGGTTCAGGATGTTGATGGTGAAGAACTTGCAAGAGCAGGAAACCCTAATCTTATGACTGCATTATCCGGTAGGATTGCCGGTTTCGAGGTTCGACAGTCTTCCGGTATGCCCGGGGCACCTGCCCAGGTTTTTATCCGCGGTGCCCGTTCATTCAGCGGAGACAACACCCCGCTTTACGTTATTGACGGGATGCCTGTTCAGAGCCAGAACGACTACGGTTCGAACGTCACTGGTGCTGCCTTCTCCAACAGGGCTCTTGACATTGACCCCAATGATATTGAATCTATAAACGTATTGAAGGGTCAGGCTGCTGCAGCTCTTTATGGACTCAGGGCATCAAACGGTGTAATTATTATTACCACCAAAAGAGGGACTGCTGCCATGATAGGCAGGCCCAGAGTGGACTTTTCTTCCAATGCTACTGTTGATGTAGTGGCCAGGCTGCCCGAAGTAAACCAGGTTTATGCCCAGGGGTGGAACGGTAACCTTGCCGGACCAAACTCATTTTCCTGGGGCCCTAAAATTTCCGACCTGCCTGACGATCCTGTCTATGGAGGGAATAACCATGGTCAGCCGGGTAAATTCTTTGACCGTTACAAGGGAGAGTGGGTTGACCCGATCGCCTACAATAACGCGGAGAATTTTTTTCAGGACAACGGATATACCTACAATAATAATATCAATATCAGCAATGCGACTGAATTTGGAAATTATGCCATTGGGCTTGGAAGTACTAATCAAACCGGTATAATCAGGGGGACCGGGATGGACAGGTACACTGCCAAAATGGCCGGGGATTTCCAGCTGGCAGAAAAATGGAATCTGGGCTTTACCGGCAACTATTCTGACGCACAAATATCCAAGCTGCCTTCGGGTAATGACAGCTGGTTGTTCACCGTTTACGGTGCACCTGCGTCATTTGACCTGATGGGGACTCCTTCACACCAGGAAGGGACATTCGGGGAATACCGTCAGATAAGCTACCGTGCCGGTGCAGTAGGAAATAATCCAAACTGGGTACTTGACAATAACCATTACCGTGAAGCTACAAAGCGTTTCTTCGGCAACTCATATGTTGAATATAAACCCATCCAGGCGGTAAATATCCGGTATCAGATCGGTGTTGATACCTATACAACCGATAACGACACTTATGTCGAAGCCGGAACTGGAAACCTGCCCACGGGTGCAGCGCAATACCCCACACCAACTAATCCTGAATATGCCTATGTAGCGCCCACCGGTGGGTCAATCAGTAAATTCGGAATAACCAGGAGGATAGTTAACTCACTGTTAACAGCTTCCTTTACTCATGATTTCAATGATGACCTTTCAGGTTCACTGCTTGTTGGTAATGAGATTGATCACAATTCATATGAGTATTATTCAGCTACAGGCAGCACCTTTACCACACCGGGCTGGAATAACCTCAACAATACCACCGTACAGAATTCCGGTTACACTATGTATGATAGAAGAACTGCCGGTTTCTTTGGTAATCTTTCTCTTGATTATATGAACATGCTGTTCTTCAATGCAACAGGAAGGCAGGATATTGTATCATCTATGCCGAGGGATAATCGAACCTTCTTCTACCCATCAGCATCACTGGCATTTGTGTTTACTGAACTTAATCCCCTTGCAGGCAGCAACATTCTCCCGTTTGGGAAGCTGCGTGCATCATATGCAGAGGTAGGTCAGGCGGCTATGACATATCTTCCGGACCCGTATTTTGTTACAGGGGGAGCAGGCAGTGGTTTTATTCCCGGAATCAGTTATCCTTTCGGGGCAATTACCGGATATAAGCCAAGCAGGTCCCTGTATGACCCGGGTCTTATACCACAAAATACCCAGACCTTTGAGTTGGGTGTTGACCTTAGATTCTTTGATAATCGTATAGGGTTGGACTATAGCTTCTTTAACACTATTGCCAGTGACCAGATCTTCGGTGTTCCCCTGGCAGGTTCGACAGGTTACGGTTCCCTTATAACAAATGCCGGGAAAATGGAAGCAATAGGACATGAAATTATTCTTACCACCAACCCGGTCAGGACAGCCAATTTTAACTGGAACTTCTCCATGAATTTCACAAAAATAACGAACACTGTTTTAGAACTTGCAGAAGGTGTTGAAAGTATTTTCCTGGGAGGTTATGTAACCCCCAATATCAGGGCTTCCGCAGGCGATACGTACCCTGCAATATACGGTGAACAGTTCCTCAGGGATGATCAGGGCAGAATTCTTGTCAATGAAAACCCCGATCATCCGTTATACGGTATGCCCATGGTTGGTGAATTTGGGAAAATAGGTGATGTTTCACCCGATTTTTACATGTCCTTCAACAACGACATCACCCTTTTCAGGACAGTTCGTGTTTCAGCCCAGGTTGACTGGAAGAGCGGCGGACAGATGTATTCAGGTTCAAACAGGCTGATGGACCTGTATGGTTCTTCAAAGAGGACCGAAGATCGTGAGACCCCCTTTATTTTTGATGGGTACAAGGCTGATGGGACACCAAACGATATTGAAAGAGGCGGACCGGATGATTCTCAGGCATATCAGGATCTTTATGAGTGGGCACTTGATATGATGACTGAGTCTCAAATATATGAAACCTCATTTGTTAAGCTCAGGCAACTGGCATTTTCATTCAATTTGCCTCAGAGGTTTGTTACACAGATTGGAGTTGAAAGGGCCTCTCTCAGTTTCATCACCAGAAATGTTCTTCTCTGGACCACTCTGCCAAACTTCGACCCTGAAGCATCCCAGGGCCAGGGTAATATGCAGGGAGGTATGGACTATATGTCATTGCCACAGACCACATCATATGGTATAGGTCTTAACCTAACATTCTAGTAACCTAAAAACATTTAAAATTATGAAAATATTAAAATATCTGACCCTGATCTCGATCGCCTTGCTGCTCTTTTCCTGCAGCGAAGATGTTATGGATGAGGTCAATACCGATCAAAATAATCCGGCCGATATGGATGCCAGGAATATGATTCCTGATCTTATCCTGAAAACGGCATTCCAGACTGTAGCTACCGATATTGCATGGTATGCCACGGTTTATATCGAACATGCTGCCGGCACCTGGGCGCAGTCAAGTGAAGCGGACAGACGAGTTGCCCAGAACTCCGCATCGCTCTTTAATAACAGCTGGAACCTGATTTATGATGTTATGAATATGTCAAACACCATAATAGAAAAGACCGACCCTGTTACCGGATCCGAACCCGATAACTACGCGGCGCGTGGGATCGGCCAGATCCTGATGGCTTATAACCTTTCTGTTGCCACCGATATGTGGGGCGAGATTCCCTACAGTGAAGCATTCCAGGGAGCGCAAAACCTTCAGCCAAGGTATGACAGGCAATCCGATTTGTATCCCATAATAGGCCAACTGCTTGACGATGGTATTGCCAATATGGGAAGAGCTACCCTCTTATTCCCCGATCGTGATTACATCTATGGAACAGTCGGAATTGCCGGTTTATCCGGTGCTGCCTACAGGGATGCCTGGGTGAAGTTCGGATATGCCCTTAAGGCAAGGTTAAGCCTGAGGCTCACCAATATTGGTGGAGTTGCTGCTGCACAGGCGGCTCTTGATGCCGCAGCGAATTCCTTTACAAGCGCTGCTGACCAGGCTCTTTTCGGAGGTAACTTTGCGGTAGCAAGGAACAGGGGTAATCCATGGGGCGAATTCTGGTTTGACAGGAACCACCTTTCGGTTTCCTCCACGATTCATGGACTTATGGATGAAAGGAATGATCCCAGGATGCCAAGGTACTTCGGTCCCGGCCCTATTGCACCAATTGGCACGGCCGATAACGTGCAGGGTTTATATGCAGGGTCACGCTATACTACAGGCTGGGGTGCATGGACAATGCCAATTACTGTGTTTACCTACCAGGAGCTTAAGTTTATTGAAGCTGAAGCCAGTTTCAGGGTTGGTGCGGCGGACTGGCAGGATGCACTGAAGGAGGCAATTGCAGCTTCTTGGGCATTTCATGGGCAGCCTCTCTTCCAGGAAATTCTTGATGAAGATGATAATGTAGTTGAAACTATAGATTTTGATGTATGGTTTGACGAGGAGGTTGTTACAAGGCTGACAGCCGGAAATGAGCTGGAAGAGATAATGAACCAGAAGTACATTGCATTGTATGACAGGGAAGCAATTGAGGTGTATAATGACTATCGCCGTACCGGTTTTCCGGAGATGAAAAATCCGAACAATGCAACTACCGGTTTTGTCTGGAGGTTTCCGTTTGCACTCAGCGAAGTACAGTCAAATCCGGCCAATGTTCCATCTATAGATGTTCATACCGACAAAGTCTGGTGGGCAGGTGGTTCTGAAAACTAATTAATAATTGTTTTTTAATTGTAAAAAGACGGGTTGCAGCAAACCCGTCTTTTTATTAGGTTGCCGCCGGGTATAGTTCTTTCACTTGCAGGATGCAAGTCCCATACACGCCGGGTCGAACGGCTTATCAAACGGGTGTTTCCTGAGGCGTACCTTAAAGATTTTTTACTGATTCTATTTTAAGTTCTGTTAGTTATGTTTTGCAAGTTGTATGAGTACTGGCAGATTAGTCAAGCCAGATCATTCCTGGCCGGGTTCCTGTTGTTGTTTTTTTCCTGTAACCTTGCCGCTCAGAATTTTTCAACATTGAGCCTGGGTGCAAATTTCTCTGATATTATCGGTGTTCAATCTGAAACCTTTGATGTGAACAGAGGATTTTATGTGGGACTGGGATACCATACCCTTTTTTCAGATCCGTTCAGTTTTGGCGTAGAATTGAATATGAATCGCAAGGGGTTTAGCAACAAGTATTTAACATCTTATGCAACAAGAGATGTTTACTATTACAACCATGTCGACCAGTATAGTTTATATGTACCTTTTCTATTAACCCTGCATACCAACCGGTTCTCTTTCGAAACCGGTCCACACCTTGAGTTTATTCTGAGAAGCAGGCAGACTGAGATTGAAAGAAAGGTCTATAAGATGCCGCATGAAGAGGGGGTTATTGAAAATACCTACATAGACCGTCAGGAGTTGAATAATACTGAGCTGGGCATTACCTTCGGGATTAACTACAATATCCTTAGCAATATCGATTTGTCGGCCAGATATATACAGGTTTTCACTCCCCCCGGAAGAGAATACAACTGGCAGCGGCAAAGGGTTATCCAGGCAGGGCTGAAAATCAACTTCGGGAAATCATTCAGTCCCCGTAAACTGAACTTTGACCGGGGCTCAACCA
>SLOS01000370.1 GCA_007132365.1 Bacteroidales bacterium
GGATGACTCTGAAGGGCTTGGAAATGCTTTAAAAGCAGCCCGCCAGGTTGGCCACCCATTGGGAGGGAAGCATGACACTGACGAGCATCCCAGATGGGATCAGAATAACTTACATTTCGGCACAAATGTTTTTGGGTTTTCAGCGTTGCCGGGTGGTTTTCGAAATTCTACTGGTGATTATTTATATCTTGGGCTTAGGGGTTCCTGGTGGTCTGCAAGTGAAACAACCTCTTCAAATGCCTGGCGAATGCACTTAAGGGAAGACTATGGCTCCTTTTTTTACCATTCCTCCCGTAAAAATTTAGGTTACTCCGTCCGCTGTGTGAGGATTGTTGAATGATATAAAATATTGATTATTAATATTATGGTTACAATAAAAATATAATATATACGAATTCTAATGTACAGGTTAGTTATCCGGATTATATCGGAAATAAATATCTAACAAATTGTCAGTTATGAGAAAAGAATTATTTAATATGCAGAGATGGTGGATGTGCCTGATTTTCAGTATAATTCCGTTCCTTTTATCAGGATGTAAAGAAGAAGAGCCTCCTGTTCTGATAATAAATACCGCCCCGGTTACCGGAATTACAACAAACAGTGCAATTAGCGGAGGAAATATATCAAGTAATCTGGGTCCTGAAGTAATTGCACGCGGGGTGGTATTAAGCACGTCCGATAAACCAGGTTATCCTACACTAGAAAGCAATGATGTCATTACGTATGATGGAGAAGGGGATGGAGAATTTAAAAGTGAAATGACAGGCTTACTTCCTTTAACTTCCTACAGGGTGCGTGCATATGCATCTTTTGATTTTGATACTTTTTACGGACCTGCCTTTGAATTTACATCAAAAAGCCTGCCAGAAGTCAAAACAACAGCAGCGTGGAACATAACCGGAACCTTCGTTGTCATTGGAGGAAAATTGGTGCATGACGGGGAAAGCCCTGTGACATTCGTTGGGGTTTGCTGGGGCACCCATGAAGAACCGGATCTTTCAGGAAATTACACTAATGCTCATGTAATTCAAGGAGGTTTTTTCAGCAGGATCGAAGGGCTTGAACCCAATACCACATATTATGCAAGGGCTTATGCAACTAACGATATGGGAACCGGTTACGGGGAGCAGATCAGCTTTACCACCCTTGAAGATGAAACTGTCGGAACTGTTACCGATATTGATGGCAATAAGTATGCAACTGTTAAATATGGTAATCAAGAGTGGATGACTGAGAACCTCAGAGTTACCAGGTATAATGATGGCACTCCTATCTCTTTTATACCTGAAAATTATGACTGGTGGATGAATACTTCTCCTGCTTACAGCTGGTATAGAATGGCATACGGGGCATTGTACAACTGGTATGCCATAGATCAGGATAGCAACGGAGGCAGGAATATTTGCCCTGTTGGCTGGCATGTGCCGGACCATGATGAATGGGAGGAACTCCAAAATTATCTTATTATAGAAGGTTATAATTATGACGGAAGCGCATCAGGTAACATGATAGCCAAGGCAATGGCAGCTCCTCCAACATGGAAATATTCCTCAGACATAGGCGCACCGGGAAATTCCGATTTCCCGGCAAAAATAAATGCATCCGGTTTTTCCGCCCTTCCGGGTGGGCACAGAGATAGTAATGGCAGCTTTAATTATATTGGCCATTATGGCACATGGTGGTCTTCCACCAAATATTCACATGAATATATATTGGTCAGAGAAATAGTCTACTTAAGAAGCCGCCTGGAATTTACATGGTCAACAATGGGGCGGGGGTTATCTGTCCGTTGCATGAGGGAGATTGATTAAATAATTACCTGACTTTGCCAGTAATTAAATTTAAAAATATTCACTAATAATGAAAAAAATCAGCCTTACACTTTTACTTGCACTTACCCCTCTTTTCATTCTGGCACAGGATAGCTACTATATAAAGGAAAGTAGAATAACTGTGGGAATAAGGATTGTGGATGGGGGAGAAATCAGCAATTCTAAAGTATGCCTGGTTGTCACAGGGGGAAAAGTGGTTGAACTTACCCCTTACGATGTCGATGAGTACGGATTTGGCAACAGGGTATATTTTTCTGAAAAAATAAAAATCAACGACTCAGATAAGCGTGTTTTTCTTGAGCGCCTTGTAGCCGGTGCCGCCTCGCTCTATTATTACAGAGCTCCCGGTATAACCCTTTTCTTTTTAAGAAAATTTGACGGCAGGCTAATTGAAATTCCCCCTCCTGATACACGATTAGATAAAAAAATACAGATTGAAATATTGCGGGATTTGACAGAAGACTGCGAACACACCAGTGATATTGCAGAGCTTGTCTCTTATAACAAAAAATCTATGGTTCAGTTTGTCAATTTTTACAACAATTGCAAACCGGGGCATTTTGCATATACAAGGTACGGCATTGTTGCAGGAGTTTCAGCAAACAGGTTCAGCCCCGCAAAAAATACCAGCAGTCAATATTTAAGCAATATCAACTATAGCCTTGCACCCCAATTCTCATTGGGAGTTTTTGTTGACCGGCCGGTTTTTCCCGGAGATTTTTCTTATAACATATCCCTGTACCTGTCAAGATTCTCTGAAAACCACTATGAAATAATTGATAACCAATACGTAAGCCTTGTGGTTAATTCAACCTCCCTGCAGATGCCAGTTTTATTACGTTACACATACCCAAGCCTTAAAATCAGGCCCTTTCTAAATGCCGGGGGATCTTTATGGTATGATATAATTAATGAATCTGGAATATACAAAACGAATACAATCAGTGAAGAAAATAACATTATCGAACTCCCCTATTCTGCACCTGGTCTGGGCGCAGGTTTTTCCATTGGCACAGGTGTTGAATATAAATTTAATCACAGAAACTCACTTTTTCTGGAATTGAGGTACACAAAAAAATACGGAATAGGAAGCGGCGATACTTATTCGATCTTACTGAACAGAGCAGGCATACAGCTCATAACTGGAATAAATCTATGAAGTCAATTAACGTAACATATTTTTCCTTGACAAAAAACATACTTATAAGTCACATGGACAATAATTTAAAAACAGGAAGTATTGAAAAATAAACGCGCCCTGAATAAAGCAAAAGCCTTTCCGAATAAAATGTTCTCTTTCTTAGATAAGAACCGACGCAAAGAAATGCAAAACATTCTCATAGCTGCAGGAGCAACTCTATTTGTTTTGATTTTTTTCTTCTCTATCCCCAAACCTGAATTTGACGATCCTACATGTACTGTGATACTTGCTGAAGACGGCACCCTTTTATCAGCCAGTATTGCTGCTGATGAACAATACAGGTTCCCTCCTGCAGGCAGGGTCCCTGAAAAATTTGCCCGTTGTATCCTGGCTTTTGAAGACCGCCACTTTTACCAGCATCCAGGTATCAATCCCTTTTCAATTCTGCGCGCCGCATGGAACAATATAAAGGCCGGCCGGATTGTGGAAGGCGGAAGCACTATTACTATGCAAACGGTCAGACTAAGCCGCAAGGGGAAGAGCCGCACCTTCGGGGAGAAAATTGTGGAGGCTGTACTTTCATTGCGCCTGGAAGCGGGCATCAGCAAGGATGAGATCCTTTCAATGTATTGCAACAATGCTCCTTTCGGGGGCAACGTTGTGGGCCTTGATGCTGCTGCATGGCGTTATTACGGTCGTTCAGCAGATGAACTGAGCTGGGCTGAAGCCGCAGCTCTTGCAGTACTGCCTAATTCGCCTGCTCTTGTTTTTCCCGGCCGTAATCCGGCTGAGCTGCAAAGAAAACGTGACCGGCTCCTGAAACATCTTTATTATGATGGTGCAATAGACAGCATGAGCCTGCAACTGGCCCTGCTTGAACCTTTACCTTCAGAGCCGCTAAGGATGCCACGGCAGGCACCCCACCTGCTTACAAGAGCATTAACCGAAGGTTTGCAGGGAGAGATTATTAAAACATCCGTTGACCCTGTACTTCAGGAACTTGCCGGCGAAGTCCTGAAGAGGCATTACTCGCGGCTTAGCGGGAACCAGATACATAATGCTGCCATACTGGTGATCGATGTGGAAACGAACCTGGCCAGGGTCTATATCGGAAACACAACAGGAGAAAGGTTCGGGAAACATGTGGATGTTATTACTTCACCACGGAGCACCGGCAGTATCCTCAAACCTTTTCTTTATGCTTCATTGCTGCATGAGGGCCGTATTTTGCCCCGCACCCTGGTTCCCGATATACCCACCCAGCTCGGAAGTTATACTCCTAAAAATTTTCATGCCGGATATGATGGCGCAGTCCATGCTTCAAGGGCTATTTCGAGATCTCTCAACATACCTGCTGTAAGGCTTCTTATGGATTATGGAATTGAAAAATTCCATTTCAGTCTTCGCAGCCTGGGCCTGACTACCATAACACGCAGTCCTGACAACTACGGTTTATCACTTATTCTGGGTGGTGCGGAAGCCACCCTTTGGGATCTGGCAGGTGTATATGCAGGTATGGCAAGAGACCTGAAACACTTTGTCTCAAACATTGCCAGATACAACCGGAACAATTACCATGCGCCACTTTACAAGCTTGAACAATATGAGGAAAATGAGCCGGTGCTTCATCAATATCCCGTTCTGGACGCTGCATCCATTTGGTTCTGTTTTGAAGCAATGAAAGAAGTGGCACGCCCTGATGAACTTGCCGGGTGGCAGTATTTTTCTTCTTCACGGTCAGTTGCGTGGAAAACCGGGACAAGCTTCGGCCATCGGGATGCCTGGGCTATCGGACTCAACCCCGATTATGTTGTGGCGGTTTGGGCAGGTAATGCCAGCGGGGAAGGCCGGCCGAATCTTACAGGTGTTTCAGCCGCAGCACCAATTATGTTTGATATTTTTGGATTATTACCTGCCTCATCCTGGTTTGAAAAACCGTGGGACGACCTGGAGCATGTCCCGATTTGTTCACACAGTGGCCACCGCGCCTCAGTTTGGTGCAATCCTGCAGAGCTGACATGGATACCACGAAAAGGACTGGAAACAGAGCCCTGCCCCTACCACAGGCTGGTTCATCTCAATCCTGAACTTACCCATCGTGTTTCTGACGAGTGTATGAGTATAAGTGAAATGCAGAGCGAATCCTGGTTTGTGCTACCCCCTGCCATGGAATGGTATTACAAGCGAAGGAATCCTTTCTACAGGGAACTGCCTCCCTGGCTGGAAGGGTGCAGGCCGGACTATGAAAACAACCCGATGGTAATGCTCTACCCCAGGGTAAGCAATCCGGAAATATATATACCGCGCGATCTTGACGGAGAAACAACTGAAGCGGTTTTCGAAGTGGCACACAGAAATGACCAGGTTACAATTTTCTGGCATCTGAATGACCGGTATATGGGGCAAACAAAAAATTTCCACAAGATGGCGCTCAACCCTGCCATGGGCGGGCACACCCTTACACTTGTTGACGAAATTGGGAATGTGCTGGAAATGAACTTCTCAGTAGTAAACAGATAGATATAAAAAAACCATAATATGAAAACAAAGATTTCATTTGGGAAAAAGCACCTGATAGCAGGGATATCCACCCTGGTTGCACTTATCGCAGTCGCCCTCTATTTCGTCACCCGCCCTTCCCAAGAAGATTCAGGAATAGATTTCAGCAATTATATTGCTGCCCACACTTCCGGAACAATTTCCACATACGAAAGCATAAAGGTGGTTTTTGCCGGTGATGTATCAACCCCTGATGATATTGGGAAAGAAGCCGGAAACAGCCTCCTGACTTCGGCGGTTTAATTTTGTAATTAACACATAATCAATATATAGCAATTTTGCTTAGGCACTACATTATTTAACTTGTTGCCAGGATTATTTTATTTTGAAAGGCACGTCTGATA
>SLOS01000424.1 GCA_007132365.1 Bacteroidales bacterium
GGAAACTCCGGGAGCCTTAGCGGTTGCGGATAACCGGTACATTGTGGAGACCCCGCCGGTTCCTTATGCCCCGGATATGCCAGATTCTCCGCTGGTTTCCGATATGCGGGAAGTGTCGGGGGCCATGACGGCTTCCGATGCCCGGGAAGTGTCGGGGATCATGCCGGCTTCCGATGCCCGGGAAGTGACGGGGACCACATTTTTCCCGCCTGCTTTAGAACTGCCACCCCTTTCCGCGATAAGCGGACTATATTCAAAGGGAGTCACCTCTTACATGGTAGCATCAGAACAGCTTGCCGCCGAGGCAGATGCTTTTATTACGGCCCGTAACCTTGAAAGCCTGGGTGAAGCGGAAACGAGGAGGGACAGGACCTCGATAATGGAAGTAACTGCAGGATCAATGAAAACCTGGTCGCACCGTGAAATTGCAGGGGGTTTGGGTTATGCGGCCGGTGTTGGCGGGGACTGGCATGTTGGAAGGAGAATCAGCATACATGGTGGTGGACTGCTTGTTTATAACCGGTTCAGCCTTGAGAATACCCTGGTTTCGGCAAAACATTATTCAGACCGGGATTTTGCGGCAACACCCGAAAGGGATATGAACCTGGGATACCATATATTACAATATCAGACTAGCGATACCGATGTTGAATTCACTGCCGTTGACATACCTGTCAACTTAAGGTTTACCGTTAAAGAGATGCCGGGAAGCCGTATCTTCCTGTCGGCCGGCTTTTCTTCCTTCCTTTACCTTCAGCAAAAATACACCAGCGAATCCACCGTACTGGCATCATATCACAGAATGACCCCCCAGGGCCATTATGTGTCTGAGACGGCCTACGCAAGCCTGACTGCAGAGGGAGAGTTCAGTGCTTTCAGGCGGTTTGACCTTGCGCGTTTCCTCAACTTCTCGGGCGGATATGTAATCAGGGGAAGAAACCAGTCCCTGATCATCGAACCCTTTCTGAAATATCCCCTTGGCGATGTCACAACCCTGAACCTGAATATCGGCATGGCGGGGCTTTCCCTCAAATACCTTCCTGGTAACTGAAAATACTTCACAAGTCAGATAAATCAATAATTTCAAAGGGTCCTGTTTTATATTTATCGGACACTTATAAAAATTTCACCTATTTAATTTTTATCTATCCAATTTTTCTCATATTATTATATAAAAATTCACTACCCGGGTTAATAATAATTTTAAAACATCATGAAAAGAAAATTAAAAAATTTAAGCCGACGGAAGTTTATTGGAAACATTTCCGCTATAAGTGTATTGGGTTCTATTGGAATAGGAGCAGTTGTATCATCCTGCAATAGAAGAGTAAAATATCAGGCACCTGTTTTTCCGGACGAGGCACCCGATGGTCCTGTATTGAAAGCGGGTCTTGTTGGATGCGGGAGCCGGGGTACCGGTGCAGTGGTTAATTACCTGAATTCCGGCCCTAACCTTGAAATTACAGCTCTGGGTGATGTGTTTCAGCACAGGCTGGATAGTTGCAGGGAGGAGCTTAAGGAAAGGTTTGATGTTGATATTCCTGATGAAAAATGTTTTAAAGGATTCGATTCTTATCAGAAGGTTATTGACTCCGGGATTGATGTTGTATTATTGTGTGAACCACCACACTTCCGTCCCAGGAGTTTTGAATATGCTGTTCAGAAGCGAAAGCACATATTTGCCGAGAAACCTATGGGGGTCGACCCTGTTGGGGTACGCTCAATTATGGCATCAGGAAAAATGGCTGAATCAGCAGGTTTGAATGTTGTTGTCGGAACACAGAGGAGGCATCAGCGCGATTATGTGAAAACTTTTGAAATGGTTAAAAATGGGATAATTGGCGATATCATATCAGCAAATGCCTACTGGAACCAGTCAACACTTTGGTTCACGAGAAGGCAGGAAGGCTGGTGTGACATGGAAGCGATGTTACATGACTGGTATAACTGGCACTGGCTTTCCGGGGATCATATTGTCGAGCAGCATATCCATAATATTGATGTTGCAAATTGGTTCCTGGAGAAATATCCGGTTAAGGCTGTCGGATTCGGCGGACGGCACAGGAGACCTACCGGCAACCAGAATGACTTTTTCAGTGTTGATTTCAGTTATGATGACGGAAGGCATATGCACAGTATGTGCCGTCAGATTGATGGCTGTGCCAATAATGTTTCTGAATTGATTTTCGGAACAAAGGGCTATACTAATGCAAGGAACCAGATTTGGGACTATAAAGGGAACCTTATCTGGGAATATCAGTATCCGTTAGGTGAAGATGGCCAGCCCATGAACAGGGTTGCAATAAGCCCGTATGATCAGGAACATATTAACCTTGTTACGGCAATACGAACGGACAACTATATAAATGAAACTCAGAATATCTGCGAGGCGAATATGGTTGCCATAATGGGCCGGGTGTCAGCTTATACCGGCAGGGAAGTCAGTTGGGAAGAGATGATGAACTCAGACATGAGACTGGGTCCCACCACTTATGAAATGGGTCCTGTTGATGTACCCAGGGTTCCTCCCGTTCCCGGCACATCCCCGGCTTGAGGAGGAGGGTATAACTCGAAGGGAATTGGCGAAGCTGGGCGTGCGCATGATGGTAACCAGACAGGCCGGGGCACAAGACCCCGGGAGTCAGCTATATATGCAACAAATGAAGTGTGGCTGGCGGTTTTGGTTACCACCCTGGTGATAGTAGCTGTGTTTTTTTCCTTAACTCTTCTTGGGGGAATGACTGGTGTGCTTTTTACCCAGTTAGGATGGATAGTTTCGATCGAGCTGGATATTCCTGGTGGAATTAGTGTCAGCATAGGAGGTGCATATGAAGATCAGATGGAAGCATTCCAGTATCTGGCTTTATTGCTGGTTTTAAGGTTGCTTTACTCAGAAAATGAGAGCCGGTATCAGGAAAAACCCGGATGGCTTTCTTTTCATCCAGTCCCCGCTGACCATAAATAAAAATGATCTCCGTCGTTTGTATTTTTATCATTCTCATGCGAACCGGGTCATTATCGGCAGGATTTTTGAGATAACAAATGTAGCCGATGATGAGAATGTCAGACTGGATACTGCCGAAATATGAGAATTAATATATGGAATACGACCGGGAGCAAGGGGCATGACGCAGGGAATGATGCAGATATATAATCTGGTTCATTTGAATGGACTACAGTTCCGGATAATCAAACGTGATGTCTCACTTATGAACACCATGATATGGGTATGATGCGAAATTATAAGATAGAATGAAATTATAACCAAAAAAAACAATGTTATGCATGACTGGGGATTTCATGGCTGGGGAATGTGGCTTGGCTGGATCATCGGGATTATTATCCTTATAGTAATAATCCTGGTTATAGTAAAAGCAGTGGGCCGGTCCGGCAACCGGAATATGCCTGCCGGGAAATCGGCTCTAGACATTTTAAAGGAACGGTATGCCAGGGGAGAAATCGACAAGGAGGAATTCGATAAGCGCAAAAAGGATTTAATGTAAAAAATAAGCCTGCATCCTTCTTTCCCTCATCATTTTCATTCCATCGGGATGATCGGCCATGCGGTTCATAAACTCGCTGAAAAGCTTATTATCATTCAGAATCTGATTGAATGCCTGCTCCCTCTGTTCTTCATTCCTGAGCAGATCAATTTCCTGTATCCCGGTATACAAAGTTCCGGCAAATGCAGTTATAATAATTATCAACAGACTGAAAATTATAACTGGTAATGTTTTAATTTGTGATGTCTTCATAGCTTTCGTATTTATCAGGTTAAAATTTAAAATCCCGCTTTTTTTGGCAAAATATTATTCAGACCTCTTTGGTTCTGGCTATGCCAGGTTAGATATTATAATCTCTTTAGAATCTTGCTGCTATTCCCCCGCCAAATCCAAACCGGTTATCATAACTTCCAATAATTGACAAATCCCTTCCGATCATAAATTCCAGTCCGGCCGACCAGGTAATATCATCCAGATAATTTGCAGGATCACCGGTCACCGGATCGGTAAGATCGTTTACCCAGCCAAAATCAGCCTGGTATTCAAATTCGCCAAACAGGAAGGTTCGGGGAAAGATCATCAATGAACGGTTTAACCTGAGTTCGGGTCTTAACTGGTTGTCCATCACAAATGTCAGGTGGAGCATATAGGGTGTGAAATACCTTATACCTGCAATGGCCGTAGGGGTAATATCATCTATGGGAGTATGTTCATGGCTCCTGAGTGTTACCCCTCCCAATACCCTGAGATGATCGTAAAGGTATCTTTCATAGGTGATGTCTGATTTCAGGTAATTGCCCCAGTCGTAGGTAGCATTCAGGTTAAAACGGTTCCTGATATTGGAAGATACCAGGTCCAGGTTGGTCATGTGAGAAGCTGCACCGGCTGTTCCCCAGGAATAATACAGATCGGATTCATGAATCAGCTCTGACACCGGGTACTCTTCCATTCTTGGATCACGGGGAGTTCCATAGGTGAAAATCCTTGACATGCCTCCCATCATGTGATAGAGGATATGACAATGAAACAGCCAGTCACCATACTCATCGCCATAGAATTCAATTGTTATTTCCTCCATCGGGGGAACGTTTACCGTATGATGCAGGGGGGAGTGATCACCATGCTGGTTCAGTACCCTGAAAAAATGACCATGCAAATGCATTGGATGGTGCATCATGGTAAGATTGTTAAGTACAACCCTTACGACTTCTCCTTCCCGGATCCTTATTTCATCGGCTTCTGCAAGAGGAATGCCGTTCATACTCCAGACATAGCGGCTCATATTCCCGGTCAGGTTCAGCAGGATCTCCCTTACAGGGGCATCTTCCGGGAAGGCCGTGCTTTCAGGCGACCTTAAAAAATCATAGCTGAATTCAGCGAACATATCCATGCCGTTCATATTTTCATGATCATCCATATCCATATCGTCATGATCATCCATATCCATATCGTCATGATCATCCATATCCATATCGTCATGATCATCCATGTGATCACCCATTTGCATTCCCCACTTATCCCTCATTTCGTTGGGTTCTTCCCTGCCGGGACGGAATTTCAAGCCGGGAGCACCCATTCGCATATCCATCTCAGCCATCTCCATCATCATCCCTATTTTATCCGGCCTTTCCACATCCAGTGCAGGCAATACGTCTCCCTTGCCCAGAAATGCGGATGTAAAGCCCGAACCATCCTGAACGGTTGCCCTGAACTCTATTTTTCCGCTTTCGGGGATAGTCACTATGAAATCGTAAGTTTCGGCAACAGATATAAATGTTTTTTCACGCCTGACAGGTTCAACGTTCAACCCGTCAGCAGAAACAATAACCGGATCGTCACCCCCAAAAGTCAGCCAGTAGTTACTTGAAGCAGAGGCATTTATTATTCGCAATCTGATCCTTTCTCCGGGCTCAAAACCGGGATATTCCTGTCTTTCTTCTCCGTTCACCAGGAAACCCGAATAGGCAATATCGGAAATATCGGCTCCGCCCATCCGCTGCCGCCAGAAATCAAGCTGTGCGCCCAGCGCACCCCTGGCAATGACCCGGTTAAGAGGAGTATCGGTGCCCTTTTTAATATCATACCATTCATTTCCCCTTTTTAGATTGCGAAGAATTGTCATTGGCCTTTCATTTGTCCAGTCAGACACCACCAGTACCAGGTCCCGGTCGTAATCAAGAGGATCATCCGCTTCATCAATAATAAAAGCCCCATAAATTCCGATTTCCTCCTGCAGCATGGTATGGGAATGATACCAGTATGTGCCGGTTTGCCTGAGCTGGAACTCATATCTGAATGTTTCCCCGGGCATAATGGGAGGGGTAGTCAGATAGGGAACACCGTCGAAAAAGTTGGGTAATA
>SLOS01000136.1 GCA_007132365.1 Bacteroidales bacterium
CCGAATACCTCATGGCCAACTATCAGGAAGCCATTGAACACTATAAAAGATCACTGCGGCTGCGGCTGGATATTGATGACAAACCGGGAATCTTAGGTTCCTATAACAATCTGTATCTTGTGCATGACGTTCTTGGTAACCGTAAAGAAGCACTTGATTTTGTTGAGGAAGCCCTTAAGTTAAGTATATCGCTGGATGATAAATCTGAAATAGCCCGCTACTCAAATATTCTGGGCTCCATACAATCTGAAGTTCATGAATTCGATGATGCACAAGCCAGTATTGAAAAAGCACTGCATATTTACCAAACCATAGAAGACAAAAACGGCATTGCTGCATCGCTTAATAATATGGGCAGCATGTATCACAGAATGAGCCTGTATGACCAGGCCCAGGAGAATTTCTTCAAAGCACTTCTGATATACAGGGAAACCGGCAACATGAATGGAGTTGCATCGGTAAAAAATAACATCGGAATTATCCATAAACAATTGAATAATCTTGATGTTGCCCTTGACTATTTCAGCCTTTCGTTTGAAATACACAAGGAACAGGGTGGGTCCAGAAGAGGGGGCGCCTCGCTTCTTAATAATATCGGGATTATCTGGTTTGAGAAGGGAGATTATGAATCGGCACTGGACTATTATACCCGTGCACTGGATATTTATGAGGAAATAAGTTATATACAGGGTGTGGCCACAATAACTCATAATAAAGGCATATTGCTCACCAGGCTGGGCAATCATCAGGACGCACTCGAATCATATTTGAGGTCGGTAGAGATCAACAGGAGTATCGGGGACAATTACAGCCTTGCAAATAACTACAACAACCTCGGGGAACTTTACCACTTGATGAACGATTATGAGAAATCGCTTGATTTTCTTGAACAGGCACTCGAAATGGCACTCAGTTTAAATGCGAAGGACATAATTTGTGAAAACTACCTGTTCCAGTCACATTTGTTCAGAGATCAGAATGATATTGAAAGATCACTTTTATCTTATGAACTTTACGATGCTTACAGGGACAGTATTTTCACCACTGAGGCAGGCAATAAAGTTGCCGAACTCCAGGTAAGAAACAAAAGGGAGAGCCAGATAACTGAACTGGAACTGCTTCAGAAAGATAACCATATTCAGCTGCTTCAGATCAGGAAACAAAATACCACACTGCTATACCTTGGTGGCATGGCGTTGCTTACCGGAATCTTTATTTTCGGGATTCTGGCCATATACAGGTACAGAAGGAAATTGAACCTGACACTTAACCAAAAAACCCTGCAACTTGAAAACGCGAATAAAGAGTTGCTCCTTCTGGAAAAAAACCTGCAAAAAGAGAATGCAACCAAGGATAAATTTTTCTCTATAATCGCTCATGATTTGAGAAACCCGTTTAATGCGCTGCTTGGTTTTTCAGAAATGCTTAACCAGAACTACAAGGAACTGACAAGGGAACAGATATGCACCTATATTGAAATAATAAATAAATCGGCAACTAATCTTTATCAGTTGCTGGAAAACCTTCTGGAGTGGTCAAAAAGCCAGACAGGCAATATCCAGTACAGGCCGGAAAAATTCCAGCTAAAAAAAATCGCGGATACAGGCATAAATACGGTAAAAGTCAATGCAGAAAGAAAGAATATTAAAATTAAAACAAACATCAGTGCCCGTCTTACAGCCTTCGCGGACAAGAACATTATCTCAACTGTAATCAGAAACCTTGTCAACAACGCCGTAAAATTCACCCATCATAACGGGGAAATAATTATTTCGGCAAAAGAGAAAGAGCAGCATATTGAGTTGTCTGTTTCAGATAATGGCATAGGGATCGAACCGGTTGAGCAGAAAAAACTGTTCAATATAAATTACAATGTTACCACTGTCGGAACCAGCGAAGAAAGAGGTACAGGTCTCGGACTGATACTTTGTAAGGAGTTTGTGGAAAAAAGCGGTGGAAAATTGTGGTTAGAAAGCAAGCCTGGAAAAGGCAGTAAATTCACAATTACAATACCCAAATGAGAGTGTTGATAAAAAACGGCAGATTTATGCAAATTGCCAGGCATGCTTTAAGCCTGGTCTGCAGTCTATGTTTTTTATTACAACCCCTCTACCTTCATTCAAACCATGCGGATACAAAGACGGACAGCCTGATAAAGCTTCTTCCCACTGAAAGCGGTAAGGGGAAAGTTGATCTTCTACTTGAAATCAGCCAGTCAAGATGGTTCATAAGCTTTGAAGAGAGCATGGATTATGCAACTATGGCGTATCAGCTAGCCGCTGAACTAAACTACCCTGAAGGTAAAGCAGACGCACTTAACCGTATTGGCAATGTCCATTATTTTCTTAGGAACCACACCAATGTCATTGATAATTACATAATGGCACTGGAGATTGCAGACTCCCTGAATGACTACAGACGGATGGGGGTATACCTTAATAATATCGGATTGCTTTACAGGGAACTGCAACAATATGACTCCTCTGCGATATACCTGCTCAGGGCTCTCAGAGCAAAGGAGGAATATGGTGATAAAGAGCTCATTTCATCAACATTAAATAACCTGGGACATCTATACCGGGATAAAGGGCGCTATAACCTGTCCCTTGAATACTTTGTCAGACAACTGGATATTATTGAAGAAACCAGGGAATCAAGAAACCTGGCAATTGTTCACCGGCAAACCGGAGAGGTATTCCACAGGCAAAAGCGGTATAATGAGTCTGTCAGACATTTTAAATCATCTCTCAATTATGCTGCTGAGATACCTGATTCCTTCCTTATAGCTTTAGCTCACCATCTTATCGGTAAATCAATGCTTGACATGGATAAACCGGAGCTTGCAATTGAGCGGATCAACAAAAGCATGGCCCTTGCAGCATCTGTCCCTTCCAAATCACTGATCAGGAATAACTACAACCTTCTTTACCATTACCATAAAAAAACCGGCGACTACAAAAGATCATATGATTACCTGGTACGTTACAGCAGCCTCAAAGACTCTTTAAGAACCCAGTATATGGCTGACCAGATAAAACAACTGGAAGGAATATTTGAAACCGGGAAACAAAACAACAGAATTGAATTGCTCCAAAAAGAGAACCTGATACAGGATATGCAGTTGAACCGGCAGGAGAATATTAAGATATCTCTGATAGCCCTGTTAATAATGCTTTTAATATTCATGCTGATAATTGCTTACCGCTTCAGGGCAATCCAGCTGACAAACAGGCTTCTGAAACTAAAAATAGCCGAACTGGAAAAGACCAACAATAAGCTCAGGTTATCTTCAGTGGCACTGGAGCAGCTTAATGCGACCAAAAACAGGTTTTTCTCAATAATTGCCCACGACCTGAAAAACCCATTTAATGCCCTGCTCGGCTTTTCGGAAATGATAGCGAGTAAATTCAATGAACTCAAAGAAGAGGAGATTCGCGAATATATAAGTATAGTGCACCAATCCTCGCAGAATTTATACAAACTGCTGGAAAACCTGCTTAAATGGTCTGCTGCACAGACCGGTACAATGCATTACCTTCCTGAGCAATTTGATCTTATAAGCCTTATACATTCAGAGATCAGTTTCTACAGGATGAGTGCCGGGAGAAAACAGATAAATATTTCTGCAGAATTACCTGATGAGATGATTGTTAACTCAGACAAGCTTTTATTGTCAAGTGTAATCAGAAACCTGATTGACAATGCTATCAAATTTACCCCCAAAGGAGGCAGTATTGATATAACGGCAAAAAATAAAAACGGGGAAGTGATTGTTGAGGTTTCAGATACCGGAATTGGAATCCCTCATGATATGCAAAAAAAGCTTTTTAACATAGATGGAGACATATGCAGAAAGGGAACAAACAATGAAGATGGAGGCGGTCTCGGACTGATTCTGTGTAAAGAGCTGATAGAAAAGGCCGGGGGAAGGATCAGTTTTGAAAGTGACCCGGGTAAAGGCAGCACTTTTTGGTTTGCACTGCCCAGGTAATAATATTGTGACCTTAATTTAAAAACTGCTTGCAAAATGTCCAAAAAAAGTATAAGCTATACCGAAGCTGTTAAAGAGATAGAACGAATCCTTCATCAGATCGAAAACGAGGAACTGGATGTTGACGATTTGGCAGAAAAAGTAAAGCGGGCCTATTTTTTGCTGAAGCTTTGCAAGGAAAAACTGCATTCTACAGAGAAGGATATTGAAAACATCATGAAAGATTTTGACCCGGGAGACCCTTAGATATTAAAATCCAACTACTCCTTAACCCTTCTAATTTATTCCGGTTTCATGGCTTATTGTAATCTGATTTCTATGCTCCAGATTCCTTATATACCTGGATACCCTCTCAATGGGTACCGCAACACCATAATTCCTCTGCGATGAGAGGTAAATATCCCTGGCAAGGTGCTTTATCATATACTGATTCGCTGTAAGCACCTGCACGGGGTCAATATTTCCGTGTGGCCATTTTCCGGTTGCATTTTTGAGTATTCGGATATTCTGATCAATAATCATTTTAAGTTCCTTATGCTTTTTATAAGGAGATAAAAAGCAGTCCGCCATAACCCCTATAACCTTGCCGTTAGTTGCATTGACCAGGGGTGAACCTGAATTACCCTGTTCAATAGATGATTCAACCAATATGAACTCCTCCCCCTTAATTCTGATATAAGAAGAGACCATCCCGGTTTTCATATATAGCCGGTTTATCTGGTTGCTGTAGGAAAAAATGGCGACGGGTGTACCGATTGCAGCGGGCGACTGCCGGGAATAACTGACAGAAGTGACAAATCTGAATTCATCAGTCTTTACAGGTAAAACAAGTATTCCTGAAGGATATTCTTTTTCCTCTCCTTTTATCCTGTTGCGGAATTCATCAATAGGGATGCGCAGCGACCACGATCGCAATGGCGGATCATCTGAAGGAAAATCTATTTGAACATTATCGGCTTTCTCAATTTCATCTGTACAAAAGTCGCTTATAATATAATCTCTGTACCTGAAACCGCTTGTTCTGAAAAACTGGATTCCTTCTTTGCTGAAGAAGTTCAAAGAGCAAACAGATTTACTAAAAATATTCCATAATGATATGTACATGATTTGATGATGTTTTGCGGCAGGACTGAACTGATCAGGACCAGGAATGCATTTACAGAGCTGCCTTGGTTAAAACTTAACGCCGGAACCGGTTATCAAATGAAACATCTTCCGTAAAGAGGTTCAATTTTTGGAAAAATGTGACACAAGTTTCCTGACAATCAATCTTAATAAACTTTTCAGTTATCAACAATCAATTAACCTAAACCCATTCTTAAGGTTTAAAGACCAGGGAAAAAATTGTTAATAAAATGTTAATAACGATTCCGGACTGTGCAGAAAAAAAAGAAAGTTTTCATCTGTCCGATCCAAAGTCTCCCTGATTGGTGCCGGCCGGCCTGTTGAGTGTCCGATCAGGATTGCGGACTAATTATTTAACCTGCTTTTGTTCACGGATTGCTTCAGCCAGGGATGCCTTTTTGGTATAGAATTTTTTCCATTTATGATCAGGATCGGGTTTTGAAAGAA
The DNA here is from genome assembly GCA_007132365.1 of Bacteroidales bacterium. Classification (GTDB taxonomy): domain Bacteria; phylum Bacteroidota; class Bacteroidia; order Bacteroidales; family PUMT01; genus PXAP01. The sequence continues at coordinate 5,564 of SLOS01000136.1, forward strand.
GGGAGACTATTATCAGGACAGAAACAGATGCACCAGCAGCGGGAATCACAATATAACTGGTGCTGATAAAAGGCTCGGCCAATATTGAATTGATCACTGTGATCAATATTGTAACCCCCATTCCGGTAGCTATCGATGCCACACCTCCGGCCGTTGTGACCCGTTTCCAGAGAAATGCCGCAAGCAGCACTGGCGTCAGCCCCGCCCCCACCATTGTATATGCCGTAAACGCCATATCAAGAATGGTCCTGAACTGGGTAAGCAGAAGATAGGCAAAGATTCCCAATGCTGCCAGCGCC
>SLOS01000321.1 GCA_007132365.1 Bacteroidales bacterium
GCTGCTTTTTTTATTGTTGTAATGGGAATATGGGCAATTGTTATTGGCGTGGTTTTTATCGTTTCCTACTATAAACTAACGATGCCCGCAATATTAAAACCCTTTCATATATTCACCGGAATACTATCCGTAACTATAGGTATTGTGATTATCTTAAATCCTTTCGAAAGCACCCGTATAGTTGTTATTTTAATAGGCATATATGTTATAGCTTATGGTATATTTTCAATTATCAACGCCAAAAACCGCTATTCATCAGATCGTTACTAGATTAATACTTGTTGATCCCGGTAAAAAACCCTCATTTGCCTTCGGCAGGAAAGTCCATAAGGATCTTTAAGCATAAAAACCTTGATGACATGGCTGAACATCACATTGACAGTTACAGTTCCCTGCTAGCAAATATTTTCCCTGGTGCACCATAACATTAATCCATCTCAAAAATTTGAAATATAATCATGCCTGTAAGTAACAAAGAAATAACAGGCCTGCTCAATGAAATAGCCGACCTGCTTGATATAAGAGGAGAAAACCAGTTCAGGGTAAGGTCCTACCGTACCGCTGCAAATACTATTGCCGGACTGACCGGTAATATTACTCAGATGTCAGACGATGAAATTAAATCATTGCCGGACATAGGTGAAAGTATAGCTAAGAAAATCAGGGAAGTTTCTGATACGGGGAGTATATCACAACTTGATAAACTCAGAAGTGAAATTCCCGAATCGCTCATCGAAATAATGAAACTTGAGCAGATGGGACCCCGGCGAACCAGGGTCCTAAACGAAGAATTAAATATTGAATCACTTGAGGAACTTAAAAAAGCGGCTGAAGAAGGAAAGATTGAAAAACTTGAAGGATTTGGAAAAAAAACCATTGAAAATATCCTTAAGGAGATCAAAGAATATTATAGGAAAGGGGGACTGGAAAGGTTTAAATTAAATGAAGCAGAGGAAATAGTAACCCCGTTGCTCGAATATCTGGGTAAAGAGATAAAAGACATCAAAGTTGCGGGCAGTTACCGGAGAAGAAAAGAAACAGTGGGAGACATCGATATATTGGGAACCAGCAACAACCCCGGTAAGTCAATGGATCATTTTGTCAAATATGAAGAGGTTAAGGAAATAACTGTAAAAGGAAAATCAAAATCCTCTGTTAAATTGCGCACGGGGCTCCAGGTAGACCTGAGGATTGTTCAAAAAAAATCATTCGGCGCTGCTCTGTTGTATTTTACGGGATCCAAAGCCCACAATATAACTTTAAGAAAAGCAGGACAGGGCAAAGGCTACAAGATCAATGAATACGGGATCTATAAAGATAATAAATTTCTCGCCGGAAAGACAGAGAAAGAAATGTACAGAAAACTCGGACTCTCATATATTGAACCTGAACTCCGGGAGAACAACGGTGAAATTGATTCGGCCAGAAGAGGGCAATTACCTGATCTGGTTGACATTAATGACATCAGAGGTGATCTGCAAGCACATACCAATGCAACCGACGGAAATAATTCCCTTGAAGAAATGGCTAAAGCAGCAAAAAAGTTGGGTTATGAGTATTTGGCAGTTACAGATCATTCCAAAAAAGTTTCTGTGGCCGGGGGACTTGATGAAAAAGAGCTTGCCGGGCAGATTGAGGAGATAAACAAACTGAACCAGGGAATAAAAAATTTCAGGATACTGAAATCGGTTGAAGTTGACATCCTTAAAGATGGATCTCTAGACCTTGATGATGTCATCCTTAAGGAGCTGGACCTTGTAATATGCGCCATCCACTCTAACATGAACCTGCCGGAAAAAAAGCAGACAAATAGAATTCTGAGAGCCATGGAAAATCCTCATTTCAACATCCTGGCTCATCCGACAGGCCGTATGATAGGAAAAAGAAGCGGTTACGAAATAAATATGGATCAGATCATGAACAAAGCTAAAGAGAGGGGATGCTTTCTTGAAATCAACAGTAATCCGGACCGGCTGGATCTGAGCGACAGGTATATAAGGCAGGCTGAAGAGACAGGGTTGAAACTTGCAATTTCAACCGATGCCCATTCCACAGTAACCCTTGAAAATATGAAATACGGCGTGGCACAGGCAAGAAGGGGATGGCTCAAAAAAGATGACGTCATAAATACCCGTAGCTGGAAGGATCTTGAAAAACTGCTTAAAAAATCATAAATATGCATATACTAATAACCGGGGGAAGCGGACTAATCGGCTCACACCTCACCAGAAAGCTTAAAGAAAAAGGATATGAACCGGCAGTCCTTAGCAGAAAAAAACACAGCGATACTGATACCAAGACCTATTTATGGGATCCGGGTAAAAATGAGATTGAAAAGGAAGCTATCGATAAGGCCGGTTATATCATCCATCTTGCAGGTGCCAATATTTCAGATAAACGATGGACCAGAAAGAGAAAACAGAAAATAGTCGACAGCAGGGTTGAAACAGCAAAACTGCTGTTCAGGAAAATCAGTGAATCCGGAACCAGACCCAGAGCTTTTATATCGGCTTCAGCAGTCAACTACTACGGTACATTGACATCGGATACAATATTCAGTGAAGATGATCCTCCTTCAGACGATTTCCTTGGAAAAACCTGTAAAAAATGGGAACAGTCGGCCCTGAAATTTGAAGAATCCGGAATAAGAACTGTTATTATACGAACCGGAACTGTTATCTCCCCCAGGGGAGGAGCTATCAAAAAAATGTCAGTTTCTGTCAAGCTGGGGCTTGGTTCACCGGTAGGCAACGGGAATCAATATTTTCCGTGGATACAAATAGAAGACCTTTGCAATATTTACATAAAAGCTATCGAAGATTCAAAAATGCAGGGTGCATACAATGCAGTGGCACCCGATCATATTACAAACAGGGATGTCATGAAAGCCCTTGCGAATGCTTACAACAGGCCTTTCTGGGCTCCCAGTGTCCCCCCGTTTGTCATGAAAACACTGTTTGGTGAAATGGCAAATATCCTTCTTAAGGGCAGCAGGATATCAGCAGATAAGATAAAAGAGGCCGGATATGAATTCCGGTTCGCGGAATTTAAGGATGCAGTTTCTGTCACTTAAAATTTGCAGGCATAACAATTGTGATAATGCCCCGGATACTGCATGCAATTGCTTCAACCGTAAGCTTTGTATTAAAAACCACAACCCTGAAATTGATTAAATTTTCTCATTTAAGAGCAACAGAATACCTTCATCATTTAATTGGTGTAGGTGTTATTTTGTAATACGGTTGAATTAGGTTCCGCATTTAATTAAATATATCTAATAAAATAGGCTCTGACTATTTTTCCACTGAAAAGACATCTTGAAAAATAGACTGAAGTGCTTCTATTTCATCATCCTTTAACATCTGGAAAGTATTTCTTCTCCTCTTCGGGAAGATTCCCTTATTTTGATGAGTAAATCGGATAAATAAATCAATTAGTTTATCAGGCATATCGACCCTCTGTTTCATCAATCCCTTAGCCTCATCATAGTTTTGCAGGAAATTTAATTCATTAGGAAGGTCATAGGATACAGCGGTTTCGATTACTTTACAAAGATATTCAGTTTGAATGGTTAAATCCGGGAACCGATAATATCCCTCAACTTCAGAAGCATTTAGGACCAATAATTCCTGTTCTTCGTTTTTTGTGTACTTGATCATATACATAAGTGGCTTAGAATAGGCTTCCAGAGCATCATCGTAAAGTCCCATATTATTTACCATTTGAGCAGAAACCGGAATTATCATTCCGGACGGTAAAAAATTATCTCTTGATAAAATATCGTGGATTAAAAACCTGTGAATTCTTCCATTTCCATCTTCAAATGGGTGAATAAAAACAAATCCAAAAGCAATAGCAGCTGCTCTGACAATCGGATAAACGCCTTCCATCTTAATGGCAGTATTTGAAAGCTCTATCATTAAATCTGAAAGAAGCTCCGGTGGTGGACAAACATAACTAATGATCTCATCATAATTCCAGGTTGTTTGACCAATATAATTCTGAAAATCACAAAAACCTGTTGCTGCAAAACGTGGATCAACAATTTGATTCTGTAATTTTACCAGTGATTCTTCACTAAATAGCTCTCCAATATCATTTTTACCAGCGTTACTCAATAAACTTACAAATCTTTCAATTCGATCCGGTGATGGTTCTACTTTTTCGATCTGGTAAGATGAACGTGTTTCCTTTTTGTATAAATAGTTATTGGCCCTTTTTAATAACTCAGGGGAATAGTTCTTCGAGATTTTATTCAGAGTCTCAGAAAAATCATGTGCCAGTACTTTTAGAATAGCATTCGTTTTCTTAATTGTAGGACAAAAACCAACATCACCCAGTAAATTATTATTTATTCTCCACCTGCTGTTTTTAATAATTACCCCTGTAAAATACCGTTTAGAGTCTATAAGATCAACATAGTTAATAGTTGGCCTATCTTCAACAGGGAGCCGTTCTTTAGTTAAAAATTCATACCAAAATCCAATCTTTCTGGAATATTTAAAGTTTGGCGCAGATCTTATGAATTCAACTATATCCTTTACAGGGATAGATTTCAGAACAGCCTTAAAAAAATTCATTTGGACATCATCATATTTCAGAGCAAATTCAAAATGACTTATAGGATTGTCAACCTTAAGAGCGTAATTCATCTGAAAGGTTTCTGTAATTGTCCCATCTTGAGATACTTCAACTTTCGATCTTGCGCCAAGGTAAGATTCATGAGACAACTTAATATTTGAAAGCTTGTAGTTCTGTTTCAACCAGGTGCTTCCTATATATTTATCAGACATATACTAAGATTAAATTTTTATTTTTTTGCGTATTAACAAATAAGGCTGCATAAATATAGATATATTTTGAACAATTTGCATATATACAAATATTTTTGAATAAAAATAGCTGGTTTTGTATTAAATTGTTGAATATGACTCCAATTTACCTGCAAAAGTTAATCATAAGCTTTCTAAACCAGATATTTTAATCCGGTTTACATGAAAACAGATGAACTTAAACAATAAGCCTGCTAAATTGTTAGTTATTTAATCCACTGCTGAAAATGAAAAAAGCTTCGTCAATATCTTTTGTTTTCATCACCCTGATAATATCATTGAATCTTGGTGTTGTATCTCACTATTGCGGTGGTCAACTTGCAGAGTCCAGGATTGTCTATGGAAACGGTACGGCCGGCTGCGGAATGAACTGTACCGATACAGAACCCGGTGAAAACCCGGTGAAAAGTATTTTTTCCCCTGTATCCTGCTGTTCAGACAGCTTTATTGATATTTCGTCAGATGAATACCATTCGGTAACAGCAAGCAATCCATTTACTGTTCAGCTAAGCACACCTTCAACCATAAACAGCACCATATTGCTGCCGGTTGTATATAAAAGCCTTTTGATTTCGCAAAGGCCTCCACCCTTATTAGCGGAAGTATCCCTTCCGTTTATCCAGGTTTTCATTATTTGATTCCATACCGGACCAGAACCATAGCTTCTCCCTGTTCCAGGAAAGCTTGAATAGTTAATCATTTTTGATAAAATGATATATGGTATAATTTTTGAAATTAAATAATATGAAAACATTAATTTTTATCGCAGTATTTGTGATCCCTGCACTGGGATTTACACTTTCATCAGCTGAAAAAACAGAATTCAAAGTTTATGGTGCATGTGGCATGTGCAAGGCACGGATCGAGAAAGCCGCTACAAGTGTTGACGGTGTCTCTTCTGCACAATGGTCACAGAAGACTCAAATGCTTTCGCTATCGTTTGACAACCAGAAAGTGAAAGTTGAGAAGGTGCATGAAAAGATTGCCGGATCGGGTCATGACACTGAAAAAGTGGCTGCTGA
>SLOS01000309.1 GCA_007132365.1 Bacteroidales bacterium
CCGCTCAGCCTGGTGACGCGCCGCCTGGGCAGTCCGCGCAGTCCTGTATTGCGGAACCTGCCGGGCAAGCAGCTCGCGCTGGCGTGCATCAGCCTCCTCCTCCCTTACACTGGCAATAATGCCGTCAATTACCCTGTTTCTTTCGGCTTCACTCAAGGCAGCCAGCATCTGCACACTATCCTGCAACTCAAATTGCAGGATATTGATTACCAGTTCCGTAAGCACGTCCAGTTTTTCAGAAATTTTCTGCTGGCCCGGAAATCCCTGATCCATATTCATCACGGCAGAATCATAGTAGGCCTGTGCATTTAGATAATCAGGCCGGCTGAAATAGATATCAGCCAGCGCCAGATAAGTCATCGGTTTCTGCGTGGGATTCTCCCCCGGCGCTCCGGCCGAAAGGGTATAGTGTTTTATGGCATTTGCCTCATCATTATTCCGCAGATATAAATTTCCCATGGCAAAATATACCTGGTCCAGGTAGTCCCTGTTTTTTTCATCCCTGAGCATCCTTTCCAGTTCACTGATCATCTTTCCGGTTTCCCCGGTGCCTGCCTGTAATACACCGGCCTGGCTGATGCGGGCATTGAAAACCATCTCATACGGAGGATTCATCCTGATCACCCGGGCATAATAATCCGAGGCATTTTTGAAATTACCGGTACGTTCGTGCAGCTGCGCAAGTATGTAGGTGTACCGGATCCTTCTTTCCTTATTCCCGGTAATTTCAAGCGCCTTTTCCAGATTTAAAATTGCATCACCGAACTTTTCCTGCTTCAGGTGAAAATCGGCAATGGTCGAATAAAGCTCGACCATAAGATCTGCAGGAAAATCACGATCACCAAGCATCTCCTCAAACAAAAGCCTTGCTTCATTGAACCTGCCACGTTCACAGTATGTCCGGGCCAGCCATACCCTTGCCTCATGCCTGATCGGGTTCATGCTGTACTCCCTGATAATGAAAAGGAAGGTGCGGGCGGCATGAATGTAATCATGCTTGTAAAAATGTGCCTTGCCTGCCAGCAGATAACTCTCCCTGACCCACCTGTTATACTCATTCTGCTCCATGAATCCTTCATCCCTGTTACCGAACAAACCACCTGATTCCTTTGGTTTTGCGGTAATGGATTTATTTGTTATTACCTTTGAAGCCTTATCGATCGCCCTGTCCATTTGCGGTGCAACTGACCGGGCAATTTCAGGATCGGTATAGAGAAAAACGGGTAGTATCTTATTATAATCAAAACGAAACTGCTGCTCTGCTCTCCTCACTCCGGACCTGAAACTCTCCCTGCCGTTAAAATAGGTATTGTACCTGGCTGTAACCTGGTGATAGGTTCTTGTTAAAAGAGTATTCTTCTGAGTGGAGCATGAGGAGATGATCATAATAAGAAGAAAGGCCAAAAAAATCCTTAGTCTTAAATACATAAATGCAGCTGTTTAGATTGGCAAAAAACCTTTGTATCCTGCAAAATAATATATCAAGTTATTTCCTGCCGTCAGGGTTACTCCAAATAATTCTTAATAGAATAACTGCGAAATCCCCAACATATTTTACAGCAGCGGAAAATTCAGGGCTTAAACCGAAACAACTTCTTTAATCTGGGGAATATCGCGTTTGATTGCCTGTTCAACACCGGCCTTGAGAGTTTGCATACTGAACGGGCAGCCGTGGCATGCACCGGTCAAGCGTACCTTCAGAATATTATCATCTGTAAGCTCCACCACTTCAATATCTCCTCCGTCAGCCTGGAGGTAAGGCCTGACCTGATCAAGTGTATTTGCAACACTTTTTAGAATCTCTTCCTTTGACATGTTTTTCTGTTATTAAAATGTTTTGTTTATAACTTGTTTTTCATAATTATCCAATACTTTTGAGGTCATAATTTTTTTACAGGATAAAACGAGCTGAATAATTACACTTATTTATTTTTTATCTGAACTCTTCTTGTCGGCTCCATTGTTTGGTTGCGCCTGTCGACCTCCTCCTTCAGCCTGCCGGCAAAGCTCAAAAAAGCCAAAGCTGTTGCATCATCCCCAAGTGCAACCGGGTTTCCCGTATCCCCCCCCTCACAGATACCCTCGACGATTGGGATCTCAGCAAGAAGCGGCAGGTCCATTTTCTTTGCAAGCTCCTTGCAGCCGTCCCGGCCAAAAATGTAATACCGATTATCCGGCAGTTCGGCAGGTGTGAACCAGGCCATATTCTCAACCAGTCCGAGAACAGGCACCGCTATATCCTCACTCCTGAACATTGAAACCCCTTTTATGGCATCGGCCAGTGCCACCTCCTGGGGGGTGCTGACTATTACAGCTCCGGTAACGGCAACTTCCTGTACAAGGGTAAGGTGAATATCGCTTGTTCCGGGGGGCAGGTCAAAAAGCAGATAATCCAGCTCCCCCCAGTCCCCGTCATTTATCAGCTGCTTCAATGCACCGGTGGCCATGGGGCCTCTCCAGACCAGGGCATCTTCAGCCGGCACAAACAAGCCGATGGAGAGGAACTTTACGCCGTATTTTTCTTCCGGGACAATGATATGCCGGCCGTTTTCCTCACGCATCCGGGGCCTTGCACTGGATGCACCCATCATACCCGGTACCGAGGGACCGAAAATATCAGCATCAACCAGTCCCACGCTGTGACCCTTGCGTACCAGGGCAACGGCAAGGTTTACAGCTACGGTCGACTTCCCGACCCCCCCCTTTCCGGATGCTATAGCTATGATATTCTTTACACCGGGTAATACGGGCCGCACATTGTCACGCCTGGGTTCAGCAGACACCAGATCGATTTTAACCTCCACAGTCTCTCCGAAAGCCGATTTCAAAGCCTTCTCGCAGGCACGTTGTATCGATTTTGCAAAAGGATCCCTGCGGTTGCCGGTATTGAGACTGAATCTTATCCTGCCCTCTTCAGCAATAATATTCTCAACCATTGAAACCGACACAATGTCTTTGCCTGATCCCGGGTGATTTATCTTCTTCAGTACCTCAATTATCTGTTCGCTATTCATATTTAAACCAAATATAATCTGAATGCAAATGTAGCTGATTTTTTTTTCATTAAAAATTTTATAGTTCCCGGCAGGGATCCCATAGCAGTTTGCGAAAATCAACCACCCGGTCGTCAACAACTTTTATATTCTCATTCTCCAGCAGTTGTTTCATGGCATTCGGAGTACCGAAATGGTGTTTCCCGGTCAGAATGCCGTTGCGGTTTACAACCCTGTGTGCAGGAATGAATTCCCCCATTGAGTGGCAGTTGTTGAGTGCCCATCCCACCATCCTCGCAGAACGGGAGGAGCCGAGAAAACGGGCAATGGCACCGTATGTGCTTACTCTTCCCGGGGGTATCATGCATGTCACCCGGTAAACCTTTTCAAAAAAGCCGTTTTCATCACTCATCATCAGGTTCGGTTATTTCCCTGGCACCATCCAGCCTGAAACGGAGATAATAGATCGGTTTGCCCAGGTTCAGGAACTGCTGCTCATAGTAGGTTCTGATTGAAAGTATCTTATCAGTCCCCCCACGTCCATAAAGATCATCCGTTGCCTCTTCCACAGGCAGCTCGTTGGCTTTTAATAACGAAAGGGTATAGTTATGAAGCTCCGTGCTGTCTGTTTTCAGGTGCAACTTTCCGCCGCTACTCATGAAGCCCCGGTACCGGTTGAGGAAAGAGGCTGAAGTAAGCCTTTTTCTTGTTTTCCTGGGCTGCGGGTCAGGGAAGGTAAGCCATATCTGGTCAATCTCCCCGGGCGCAAAGAATGAGGATATCAACTCTATCCTGGTCCGCAAAAACCCGGCATTACTGATACTGTTATCGGTAGCGTATTTTGCTCCTTTCCACATCCTTGCCCCCTTAATATCTACCCCGAGGAAATTCATTCCGGGGAACATTTTTGCAAGTCCCACTGTATACTCGCCCTTACCACAACCAAGTTCAAGCACAATGGGATTGGACGAACCAAAAAAATCCTCCGCCCATCGACCGTAAAACGGATGCCTGCGGTTAACCACATCTTCAGATGCTGCCTGAACCACATTATCAAACTGAAGCATTTCGGCAAACCTTGCCAGTTTCTTTTTTGCCACCTTAAATTGACCTATCAGTTTTTAGCGATCAGATCTTTCGACCCGCAATCCCACATCAATTATGCCCGGCAGATCATCTATCCGCATAGCCTGCTCTACTTCAAAGGTGTATTTACCCCTTTCGGGGAAACGAACATTCTGCCTGTAGAAAAACCGGTTTTGCCAGACACTGCCAAAGCCACTTCCTTTCCATCTGCCGGAAGGTCCGGCCAGAACAAGTTCAAGGGTATCACGGGTAAATGCCCCCGCGGGTGATGTAGCCGATATAAACAGGAAAAGGTTGCTTCTGGGATACTCACCTGTATTCCTGAGGTTTATAAGAAGATTATGTGCATTAATAGTATCGGTAATTTCTACCTCGAAAACCGGTATATGGAACCGGCTCCATACATTGCCCGGTATCCGCTCGTTACTTTCGTAAACAACATCACCGTTACAGGCAACAGCCATAAACGCAGTCAACAGGATGAAAAGTAACCCGGAGGGAACAGTTTTCTTCATCTTTTTATCTTTGCTTCATTATCCGGCCCTTTATATTTATTCTTTCTTTTGCGGTTTTTCTTCTTTTTCTTTCTGACCGATTTTCCTGAATCTTCAAATCGTGTAAGGCTGTCATTTACCATAAAATCCTCCGCTTTTCCCCTTTCCTCCATTATCAAATCTGCATGTTCAATAAGCCTGGATGGTTTTTCACCCTTGTTATTGAGACCAATGATCTCCCTGACCCTGTCCAGCTGAACGGAAACCATGTTAAGTGATGATTCCGGGTCGGTTGAGTACCAGATCAGTTTTTTGAAAATTTCGGCCTTTTGAAAAAAATACTTTCCCTCGAGGGTTTCCAGCACGAGGGTGAGGTCGGGAAACTCCTTTTTGGCATCACTGTAGACCTCAACTTCATAATTTATGCAGCATTTCAATTTGCTGCACTGGCCGGCCAGTTTCTGCGGGTTCAGGGATATTTCCTGTATCCTTGCTGCATGGGTTGTCACAGATGTAAAGTTTGTAAGCCAGGAACTGCAGCACAATTGACGACCGCAGGCACCTATCCCTCCAATCCTTCCTGCCTCCTGCCTTGCTCCAACCTGCCTCATCTCAATCCTGATACGGAACTTCTCGGCAAGAACTTTTATAAGCTCCCTGAAATCAACCCTCTCCTCGGCAATGTAGTAAAAAATCGCTTTGGTATTATCACCCTGGTACTCCACATCGCCTATCTTCATGTTCAGGTTCATCGAAGAGGTGATTTCACGTGCCTTGAGCATGGTTGGTATCTCCCGTGCAATGGACTCCTTCCATTTTTCTATATCGGCAGGTTTGGCTTTTCTGTATATTTTCTTCAGGCTCTCATCGCCCGGAGGGATATTGTATTTTTGCATCTGTTCGAGAACCAGCTCTCCCCTGAGGGAAACAATACCGATATCATGGCCGGGTGAAGACTCCACAGCCACAATATCTCCCTTCTGAAGCAATAATTTATTGACATTCCTGAAAAATCCTTTCCTGGTATTCTTGAACCTCACCTCAACAAGATCGTGCCGGACAGGCATATCCTTAAGGTCAGACATCCAGTCATACACATCAAGGCTGTTACAGGAACCGTACTTGTTATGACTTATCCCTGATTCTGACAAAATGGCGGAACATCCTCGGCAATATAAAGACATCTTTTCTATTTCAACTAACTATTTAACCTTCGACCAATAAAGCCTATACTCGAAACAGCATAGATTAAAC
>SLOS01000236.1 GCA_007132365.1 Bacteroidales bacterium
CAGGGACTTTGCCATAAATTACCTGAACAGCACTGAACCCGATTCAATACTCTTTACCCATGGCGACAACGATACTTTTCCGTTGTGGTACGCCCAGGAGGTTGAGGGCATACGTACGGATGTGAGAGTAGTAGTATTGGGCTTCCTGAATGCCGATTGGTACATAGAGCAGATGAAAAGGCAAAAAAACAATTCGCCGCCACTTCCTATATCAATACCACGTCACAAACATGTTGACGGCACCAATGATCAGATTCCCGTTTGGGAAAGGACTGAAAACCGTATTGACGCCGGACAGATTTTAGAATTTTTTATTGATGACAGTGATCAAAGCAAACGACGGGTTTCGGGTAACAGGATGATAGATTATTTGCCAGCAAGGAAAATCGGGATCAGTGTTGATGCCGGCAAGGTTATTGAGAACGGCACAGTAGCGCCTGAACTGAGAGATGAAATAGTTTCATCCGTCAATATAGACATCAAAAATAATTATTTGTTGAAAAATCAGATGATTGTACTTGATATACTTGCTTCAAACAACTGGGAAAGACCGGTTTATTTTACAGGTGGATCGGGCGATATCCCCGGACTGGAAGATTATTTTCAACTCGAAGGGTTTGCCTACAGACTGGTACCTATCTTTACTGAAAGTGATTTTATGGAGTACGGGCGGATAAATACCAGTGTGATGTACAACAACTTCATGAACCGCTTTACCTGGGGCAGGATGAATGAACCCGATGTACATCTTTGCCATTATAACATCCGGATGTTAAACATTCTCAGGTTAAGGCTTAAGTTTGCCCGGCTTGCCAATGCCCTGACTGAAGAGAACAGGCCTGACATGGCAATTGAGGTTCTGGACCGTTGTATGGAGCTAATGCCTGTAGATAAAGTTAAGTATGATTTTATGATGCTTTCGGTGATAGAGGCATATTACCAGGCCGGTGCCACAGAAAAGGCCAATGGACTTCTTGAAGGATATTTTGATTTTGCATCGGAAGAGTTTGAATATTATCTATCCTTTCCTCAAAGACTTGCCGGCCGGCTGGAAACTGAAAAACGCACCACCCTCCACCTGATGAATGAAATGATAAAAATAAGCCGTTCATTTGAACAGTATGAGCTTTCTTACAGACTTCGCCAAAGATTTGACAATTATCTCAATTTCATTCAAACCTGAACTCCGGTTCCGGGGTTATCAGGTGTATTTGTTCCCCCATTATCTAACAGGGGAAGACCAATTTTTACGCCTGTCATACTTTAACGGGCACGTGTCTTCTAACGAAGTCCGGATCGATTTCGATACCCAATCCGGGTCCGGTAGGTACCTTGATTTTTCCGTTTTCACCGGGGACAAGAGACGATGTTCTTGATTCAACCGGAGTACCCGTTTGCCTGTTATTCCGGTAAACTTCATGATAAGGGCCGGCATTGGGAATGGCCGATACAAAATGCAGCAGGTACAGGTATCCCAGGCCACCGCCGCTTAAATGCGGAACACAGGTTTTTCCAAAGGCTTCAGCCATTCGTGCTACTTTCATTGAACGGATCATTCCGCCGAAATAAAATTGATCCGGTTGTACGATCTGCAGTGCATCAGAAGCTATCAGCCAGCGAAACTGGTGCAGGCTGGGTTCCTGTTCACCGCCGGCAATTGGTATTGACAGTGTCCGGGCAACCTGCCGGGTCTCTTCATATTCGTCAAATGGAACAGGCTCTTCATAAAAACCGTACCGGTATTCCTCCAGTATCCTTCCGATACGGACAGCCTCATCAATAGTATATGAGCTGTTGGAATCCACATAGAGCACCATATCATTACCGAACGCTTCCCGAACCATGGGGATGAGTTTTTCCGATCTATCGGGTGGATCATTCGGATCATTTACCCGTCTCATTCGCCCGCCTACTTTAAATTTAAGAGCCTTAACACTGGTGCCATCCATCATACCCTGGATTCGTTCCAGACTTTCCCCGGCAGACCGCCCCCGGTTATTATTGGGGAAATAAACGCCCACCTCGGTATTATGGATCTCTCCGATCAACTCGCCGACTGGTTTGCCGGCGATGCGCCCCAGCATGTCAAGAATGGCAAACTCTATGGTAGCCAAAGGGATCCAGAGTGCCAGGCCCTGTAATTTATAGTTCCCGACATACATTTCATCGATCAGGGAGTCAAGTTCGCGGGCATCTTTCCCTATAAAAAAAGGCTGCATTCTGTTGACGAACAGGGAATCAAGCAACCTTTGCTGAAAGGGATGACCGGCCGCCAACCCCTCCGCCCCGTTGGTTGACCGCACCCGGCATAAATAACTGTTATCGAAGCGAAGCAGTTCAACTGATTCTATTATAACAGGAGAGTTAAACAACTCTTTTTTCAAAACAGGCTGTTTAATTACTTCATCCAGCAATTTGATTTTGTCTAACAGGGATGAACCTGCTGAATATCCTGAAAATACGGGTGCCCCGAGAGTCCCAATAGCAGCGGACTGAATAAATATTCTACGATTCATATTCTTATGATTATCTAATGACTTATTTGCCTTTATTTAGGAAATCTGGTCACATTACAAATATAATACTTACTTACTTTCATATAATAGATTCCACCCTGCATCCCCCCGGCATTCCTGAAACCGGGTCTCACATTTTTCCCGGGAATAAACCTTAACTTTAACCGATAACAATAAATACCGCAGGTTGAAACGGCAGTTTATTCTGAAAACCCGGATCCGATAATCAGATTTGTCCGCCAGGCAATTGAACCCACGACTTGAATGGAATTAAATAAGATGAAGTGTATATGAACAAGAAAGCTGTTTTTATCGGAAGGTCAACAATTGACCATACCTATTTACTGGATTCTTTTCCTCAGGAAAATACCAAAGTGTTTGCCAGGGAATATTTGCGACAGTTTGGCGGACCGGCACTGAATGCAGCAATCACGTTCAATTCATTGGGTGGCCGTGCCAGATTGATATCATATTTTGGCAGCAACAGTTCAATGAAAAAGGTAAAGGATGAACTGAAATCAAAATATGGTATGGATATAGTCGACCTTATTAAAGGAAGCAGATATCAACTGCCCGAAATTTCGATCTTCGTGTGTAGCAATTCAGCTACCCGAACAGCAGTTAATCCGCCGAGACAGGATATTAAAGAAGATATAAACCATGAAAATCTGAACCTTGCCGGGGCATCGGTCATTCTATTGGATGGTTTTGTGTTTTCAGACCAGATTAAAAGAGAATTACTCGAAGCAAGGAAGAAAGGAGCGATAATCGTTCTGGACGGGGGAAGCTGGAAAAATGAAACAATGAACATTCTGGATACTGTTGATATTGCCATTTGCAGCAACAAGTTCCTGATGCCCGGGCATGATATGGATCAAACCATTTCCTGTATGTTTAACAAAGGAGTTGATTTCATTGCAATTACAAACAATGAAAAGGATATAAATGTCTATGAAAGCAACAATTCAACAAAAATTCCGGTACCGCAAGTAAATGCCATTGATTCACTTGGTGCCGGTGATGTTCTCCACGGAGCTTTCTGTCACTATCTGGTTGAAGGATATAACCGGAAAGAAGCACTTCGCCGGGCTGCACTGATTGCCTCCGGATCATGTTGCTATTTTGGCACCCACACATGGAAGGATTACAGCTGAATCCTCATAATTCAGCCTGATTTTACTCCTATAAATTTAACGCTTTCCGCTTTCGCGGAAACCAACGGAACCGGGTTCGGCTATAAACGCCCGGGAGACGAAACTTCAACTCCCGAACAATAACATCGATATAGTGGTTATTCCGTATAATTCAGGAGTCTCTTTCCAGATGTTCGACAAGATTAAAGTAAACGGCACCAATGCCCACCCGCTATTCAGGTTCCTGAAGAAAAATCTTCAGGGCTGGTTTGGTAGCAGAATCAAATGGAACTTCACCAAGTTTGTAGTGGGCCGTGATGGAAAACCCCTGAAAAGGTTTTCGCCATCCACTTCCCCTGAAAAAATGGAAGGCTTCATCACACGTGCACTTGAAGCATGAGTAGTGTGACTCTTACTGTTAATAATTTAATCCAAAAGCCCAAAGGGGTATAATATTGAGATAGCCAAATTCTATATCGTCTTTTACCACAAATGATTTACCATCTTTCTCTATTTGCTTTTGTTGTTTTTTTTCCCCACCCACTTCAAACGTCGAGTTATCAATCACAAAATCCGCAGTTTTTGAAGATATTACTTCATTATTTACTCGCATTTGATTAAAGAAGAATGTTTCTCGTAGATTTCCTGCATTTAATTTATCACCAACCAAATTGAATATGATATTTGTATTATCCAAATACACTTTGTCAACCTTTCCCAACCCCCGGATACCGCTTGTTTCATTGCGTAGCTGTCCGATAAGTCCCGCTTGCTCCATATAAAGAAAATAATCGTCCAGAGAATTTCGACTAACGTTAATTATTTTAGCTATTTTGGTGAAATTGGGTTTAAACGGCACACTTTCAGCAATAATGGAAAGTAAACGTTTTAGTTTTCTACTTGTTCCCACATTTAAGTTGGCGTATTGGGGAATGTCTGTTTCCAATGTTTGTACAATTATTTGCCCTAAACGTATATCCATCTCATTATCAAATCCGAAAGGATAGTACCCGCGTTTCAAATAATCTTTAAACAAAGGTATAGGATGTTTTATATTAGCAAGTTTAACCTCGTGATTAATAATTTGCTGCAAGGAATAAACTGCAATATCGTAATTATGAAAAAAATTTAAGTATTCACGAAATGAAAGTCCTTGCAATTTATAGATTATAGCACGACGGCTTAAATCGGCAGAACCTTTAAGAATATCTAACACGGAAGAACCTGTAAACACAACTTTTAAAGCAGGAAATGAATCGTAAATATTTTTCAATTCACGTGACCAATTTGCGTATTTATGAATTTCATCAATAAATAAATACTCACCTGCATTTTTATAGAACTCATCTGCTAAATCAATAAGTTTGTTTTCACTAAAATACATATCGTCTGCCGATACATACAATGCTTTTTTACTGTTTAGGTTTTGTTTGATATATTGCAAAATCATTGTTGTTTTTCCTACGCCACGAGCACCAATGATACCAATCATACGACTATCCCATGATACCCTTTCATATAAATATCGTTTGAAATCCGTTGTCGTATTTTGCAAAAGGGTTTCAAATTTCTGATAAAGTGTTTTCATTTTTGATAAACTATTTATTGCAAAGATACATAACGCACAACAAAATAAACAATTATTTGCAAAAATGCATAATTACAAGTGCGATATTTAGTATTTTTTCCACGAAAGTGTCTATTACCGGCAAAAGGGCCCTGGCCGGGTCGAACTCCCGGAATACTGGAGCAGGATCATGAGTGGATGGGCAACAGTAAGGAGGTACCAGTGAAGGGCGAAGATAGTGTGACTCACACTAGTTGGAGGTGAGGCAGCAGTTTTTGTATTTTCTGCCGCTCCCGCACAGGCATGGTGCATTACGCCCCACCTTGCCTTTGGGAGGCTGAAATTCATCTTCCCAGACTTTGTCTAATTCTTCCTGTGATATGGTTATACCGGCCTTCCGGGCATTGGGTCCCATAATCAGCCGAGGGGGGCGCTTTTCCAGCTCCGGCCTCTCATATGTTTCAAATGCATGGTTGCTGGTGTTTCCTTTCAGGATCCACCTGGGAACATTGTTTACCCAATCGTTAAATACTGATATTAGAAGGTTAACAGATTCCATTGTCTGGGGTGATTCGTCAAGTACCTTCTGGATCAGGTTA
>SLOS01000367.1 GCA_007132365.1 Bacteroidales bacterium
CACCATTGCAGGTCAGCACAACTTTGGCTGCAGGACAGGCAACTGTGGTATATACTTTAACAATGGCCGTGTCATCTTCTGTTTCCAGGTTGACCATTGCATCTTTACTGGCATTTTTTACTACACCCAGGTCATGGTATGGCATAAAATACTGGCTGAATGATTTTTCTTCACCTGGCATCAGCCATGAAAAGTCGGGTTGGTTGTCCGTGTAAACACCACACATCAACTCTATGTAAGGACCATCTTCATCTGTCAGGTTTCGGTCCCAGGCCTGCCCGAAATCGCCATTTCCCCATGTCCATTGTTTCTTGCCCGGAGAGATGTGATGATTTGCAACGTGAAGCAGGCCCCCTTTGGAATCATTATCGTAACCACCAATGAAATCGTATCTGGAAGCAACAGCCATAAAGGAAGTCGGCACTGGAATGTTTTTGTAGCGCGAGATATCGGTCCCCGGAGAATAATCGACTTTGTAATATTTACCCTTTGCTATTGGAAATTCTGAAACATCCCGTTTACCATGATCGAAAACGGCATGCACATCAGGAGGAAAAACAGACTGGTACTGATCATCAGCCTTTACTGCAGGGTTCGCCCACCAAAGAAAGGTTTGAGGATAGTCTGTCCTGTTGAAGAGTTTAACCTTTATCTCAAGACAGGCTTTGTCAGTATATAAAGTGAACCCGGCCATTCCCCGGGTTCGAAACATACGTTCCAGTTCGCTGCACCAGACAGTTACGCTGCCATCTGGGTTTTCCTCAATGCAATAGTCAACAGGATTGTATGTTGATGGGCGATGATGCTGAGGCCAGTTAAATTCAATTCCTCCGGATATCCAGGGACCAGTAAGTCCAACCAGTGCAGGTTTGATCACCTGATTATAATAAACAAAATGGCGTTGTTTCGTTTTATCAAATGCCATCTGGATCCTGCCTCCAAGTTCCGGCAGGACCATAAATTTCAAGTATTGATTTTCCAGAAAGATGGCATTCCATTCTTTATCCGTTTTTTTATCCTTTATTTTTTCAATAACCGGGTGTGGATAGACCACCCCGCTGCTTCCCTGGTATACTCGTTTCTCCAGAAACATGGGGTTTTTTTCGGGGCTACCTGTTTCGTATGTAGGTATAATCACCTTTTCGCTCCAGGCTTTTACAGTCATTCTCTAATCTTTTGAAAGTGCATAAGATCGTGTTAATACTGAATTCACTATTTTATTATTTCAGTCAAATCTGAACCGTTTAATTGAATATAAGGACTGAAATGATCACCTTCCATATAATTCAGTAAACTGCTTTTTAATTGCCTGGCCTCTGCGCGGTTCTGCATGTTATTTACCAGATCAACCCCGCTGACCAAAATCCTTCCATCTCCGACTTTTGCCTCAAAAAGCAGAGCCAGCCTGCGGTTTGAAACCCAGTCGTCAATTATTTGCACTATAGGTTTCAGGCCAACAGGAAATGAATCCAATATGATGGCATCAGAGTGGCTCATGGCATCCCACCATTGCCAGTTGGAATGATATTCTGTGGGAAACAGTTCCAGTGCAGGGTGCTCCGGATTGCAAAGGATCCCCAGCGTATGGGGCTTCCCCCCGGCAGTCCACGTTGTGTTCCAGAAGATACTTGAAAAACCCACACCTATATCACCACCCATTTCAGGCGTCACTTTCCCTTTACCGAGGCTAAGGAGGACTTTGCCACCATCTTCTAAAAAGTTTAAGGTGGCCTGATCAAGTTTTTCAACTATTTTTACTACATCTGATTCTGTTGTCTGATTTTCCGGATAAACCCAGATTTCCCAGGAATTTTCAAATTCTCCTATTCCCACTTCCAGCGTAAGCTTACGGGGGTTGTTTTCCTTTTGAAATTGATGAACAATTTTTCCAAGTGAAGTTCCTATTCCAATCGGGATTTCATGCTGACCAAGTGCTCCTTCAGCGACGATGGTGTTACCGGAAGTTATTTTCCATACTGGATTTACAGCCTTTAATGGCCGTTCGCCAAAGTGGGCCACTTCAATATCTGCAGTGAGGGTTTCTCCTTCGATAAAAATGTGCTTTTCAAGCCGTGCCAGTGGAACCGTTGTGTTGCAGAATCTTCGGAATTCTTCAGGTGAAATGTATCCTTTCTCCTCCCAGAATGCATCGAGGACACCCACCACAGCCGTTCCCTGTCCGGGATAGTCGTAGAGGGCAAGTAACTGAAATCCTGCAAACCCGGGGGTCCTTAAGGCTGCTTCAATATCGGCTTTGTAACAGAGTGCCTGAAGCTTCCCGGATGCCATTAAGAAACTGTCGGCCAGATGGAGCATGTGATTGGCTTCGAGGCTCTTTTTAAATATTTTGTAATTGTTCGGTTTCAAAACACCGTCATATTTTTCCATTTCCCTGAAATTAGGATAGACGCACCACTGACCGGTTTCGTGACTAACCACCGGCATGTTCCAATCTTTGATTGAACTTCTCCAGTCATAATCGCTTCGGGGAGGTTGGCTGTTGATAATGCTGTTCAATTGCTGTCCCGGTTCCTGAATCCTTGTCCTGCGGTGCACGGGGAGATGAAAATCATTTTCCGGGATAAGCGGCCTGCCGGCACCTGCTGTATACAACCTGCGTGAATCTTTTTCTTTCCAGTATTCGACATACTTCTTCAGAAAGGAGGCATGATCAGCACCATAAGGTTCATTTCCATGGGACATTACAGAAAAGGAAGGATGGTTTCCGTAGGCATCAACTATTGCGTTGGTTTCAAGGTATAACCATTCATCAACCGGATCACCGTCTCCCACTGTTGTCCAGACAGAAGCTTCTACCTGAAAATAAAACCCCAGCTTGTCGGCTGCAATAAAAGCGGCTCTTGGCGGGCACCAGGAATGGAACCGGAAATGATTCAGTCCATGATCTTTACAAACTCTGATAATACGTTCCCATGATTCAACGTCGGTTGGGGGATAGCCGGTTGAAGGGAAAATGGCAGATTCGACCGTGCCGCGCAGGAATAAGGGCCGCCCGTTTATGTATAGTGAATTTTCATTGGCACTCATTTCCCGAAGGCCAAAATCGACGGTGTAATCATCCTTTTCTGTTTCTGATTTAAGGGTTAACCGAAGTTCATAAACGTTTGGGTTGAACTCGCACCAAAGAAGGGCATTCTCTCCCAGCGCATAATTCATTTTTATTTGGTTTTCGCCGGGAGAAATCTGAAATTCCCATGACTTCTCACCGGTTGCTTTATTGTTATTTTTGAGCCGGGCACTGGCAGAAAAATTTACTGCTTTTTCCTCAGCAAGGGAATTATTTACAGTTGCCCTGATTTCAGCCGTTTTGTTGGCAATATCAGGGAAGATCCTCACATTTTCAAAAGTTATTTTTCCGGTGGCGTTCAATGAAATTTCTCCCACGATCCCGTTCCAGTTTGACGGGATGTGGTTGGTAATGCTGTGGGCATTTATTCCAACATCGATATCTTTTATCCGGTTATCGACGCGGATGGACACTGTATTTTCCCCTGCCTCTATCAGGGAAGAAACATCATAAATATGTGGTGTGGCGAGGCTGTTTTGCATACCGGCCGGTTCACCGTTCACCCAGACTTTAGATTCCCAGTGCACGCGTTCCAGCGTCAACCGGACCGTCTTTCCCTGCCAGTTGGAAGGTGCAGTAAACTTCTTCTGATACCATGCTGCACCAGTGTATTCTTTTTCGGGCTGAAGTCCGAAAGGAAAAAGGACATTGTCCGGATCGACAAATGGTGCATACTTCGGATCTTTGTACCAGTAGGGTTTTTGTATCCTTTCTAAAACGCCCCACCGGGTATCAAGGGTAATATCGTTGCCTTTACCGTTTTCCACCATTGATCCGGGTAATTTTACTGTTTCAGGCAGGTCGGTTTTAAACCATTCTCTTTCCAACCCCCGGTCTTCCGGATCGATCTGAAATTGCCACTCGCCGGAAAGGTCAATTGATTTTTCCACTTCCTCTTTACATGATAAGGCAATGATAGAAATCACCAGTAAGGAGCAAATTAAATATTTCATAGTTTTAATTTATTTGGGTTAACTTTTTTTCAATTTCTTCCAGACTCTTCCCTTTTGTTTCGGGAAGTCTCTTCAGGATAAACAGGAATCCTGAAATGCAAATAAAAGCATACAGCCAGAAAGTTCCTGAGGCATTAAGGGCCCTATTCAGAAGGGGAAAGGTATAGGTCAGCACAAAACTGGCAATCCACAGTGAGGTTGTGGCTACAGCCATAGCAGCCCCGCGGATACGGTTAGGAAATATTTCAGATAATATTACCCAGGTAACCGGGGCCAGTGTAAGGGCATAAACGGCGATGGCCAAAATTACCATGATAAGTATTGCCATTCCCTGAAGTCCGAAGAAATAACTTGACCCCAGCGCAAGATAGATTAAAGCCAGTCCGCATGACCCAAGGAGCATCAGCCTGCGTCGTCCCCAGCTATCCACCATCCTCATGGCAACCAAAGTAAATACAAGGTTTACAGCTCCGGTAATAACAATATTAAACAGCATGTCAGACACAGAATAACCGGCCGAGGTGAAAATCTCTTCAGCATAGTTGAAAATAACATTTATTCCGCACCATTGCTGGAAAACAGCAAGAACAATACCCAGCAAAAGCACCGGCCTGACTTTTTTTTCTGACAATACTTTCCAGTCCACTCGCGATGAAGAGTCTTCCAGTGTTTTCAAAATGTTTTTTTCTTCCGCTTCTGCATAATTGCTTCCACCAATTTTTTTAAGTGTTGCCATAGAGGCATCCAATTTGCCTGATTTAGCAAGGAATCGCGGACTTTCGGGAATAAAAAATGCCAGAATGAAAAATATTGATGCCGGAAATGCTTCGGCCCAGAACATCCAACGCCAGCCTGTCTGGACATTCCACGATGAAACAAATATTTTATCTGTGGTATTTTCCGGCATTTTATCTGCAATCATATAGTTAATTACCTGAGCAGCTAAAATACCTATTACAATAGTAAGCTGATTTACTGATACCAACCTCCCACGCAGATGAGGTGGAGATATTTCGGCAATATACACAGGCGAAATGGTTGATGCCAGGCCAATTGCCAGGCCTCCAATCAACCGGTACAAAATAAATGGGGTAAAATGATGAACTGCCCCGGTACCTATCGCAGACAGGGTAAAAAGTGCAGCTGCCATTATCAGTGGCAGTTTGCGTCCTGACCGGTCGGAAATGAACCCTGATAGCATGGCGCCAAACAGGCATCCGATAAGCGCGCTGCTCATGGCCCAACCCTGCAGATTGGGAGATTGGGCGATGTTGAAAAAGCGCTCGTAAAAAGGTTTGGCACCTCCTATCACCACCCAGTCGTATCCGAACAGCAGTCCGCCCATCGCAGAAACAAGAGTGATTCCTATGATGAATCGTTTGTTGAATTCTGATGTTTTCACGCAGGAATTAGTTAGCACCCCAAATGTATGCAGGATCTCAATTCAAAAAAATGAAGAATAATCTTAATTCATGGACATTCTTATCAATTTGACAACTGCTTAATACACCCTGAACGCTTAATGTAAATCTTTTCATAAGGTGTTTCGGATTTCAAAAGTGATTTAAGTAATAGGACGGTATATTTAAGGCACTAAACTCAGAATGCCCATCCTACATTGATGAATGCAAGGAACCTGTTAGTTGTGGGACTGTATGAGAAGGTAGTCCTCAATGGCCCTGCTCCTGTGAGGAAACCGATGTCAAGTGCAGCA
>SLOS01000184.1 GCA_007132365.1 Bacteroidales bacterium
CAATTACACCAGTTGAAAAAAAGAATATTACTGCTGAAGTATGTATTCATCATCTATGGTTTGACCAGTCCGATTACGCAAAACTGGGGACAAAGATCAAATGGAACCCTGCCATTAAAACACACAGGGATAAGGAAGCTCTTATCAGGGCAGTAAATGAAGGTACCATTGATGTTATTGCCACCGATCATGCACCACACACCCTCAGGGAAAAATCAAATTCATATTTCAATGCACCATCTGGAGGGCCCATGGTACAGCACTCTCTGGTTGCCATGATTGAACTTGTAAAGAAAGGTCGGATAACCCTTGAAAAGATAGTGGAAAAAATGTGCCATACACCTGCAACAATATTCGGAATAAATGACCGTGGATATATCAGAGAGGGCTATTTTGCAGATCTGGTATTGCTGGACATGGATTCATCATGGACTGTGAGCAGGGAAAATATTCTCTACAAATGCGGATGGTCGCCAATGGAGGGCCAGACCTTCAGTTCCAGGGTTACACATACAATCGTTAATGGACGTATTGTATACGAAGACGGTATTTTTAATGAGCAACCCGCAGGAAAACAATTGACGTTTAAAAGATGAAATTTTTATGCAGCACTTTAAATTATTTTGTATTATTTCTGCCGCCCTGCTAATAAGTTGCGGTGAGAAGATCCCTGAGCAGAAAAAACCGCTTGTTCAGCGTACACCTTTGAATATTCCCATTATTGCCGATACGGTAATATATGATGTGGTAGTAAAAAATCCTGAACCGGATGACCTGTGGATAGAGGAAAGTCTGAGGAGGCTCAACAGGGAAGCTCTTGTGGATATAATTTTTAATGCGGTGTACCGGCAGGAGCTAATACCTTATGAATATTTTTCCAGCGAGGCTATGTCGGTTGCAGATGTAATAGAGCTTGAGAAATCTCCTGAATTCAGCAGGGAAAAAGTTGGCAGGATCCAGTTCTCTGAAGAGTGGTATTTTGATGAGGATAACCTCCGTATGGAAAAACGGGTAAATTCGCTAACCCTCGGATATGAGGTTTTTGACCCGCAGGGCAACCTAAGGGGCTATAAACCGGCATTTCTTGTAAAACTAAACTAAAAGGCTATGAGCATAATAAAAGAGAAAACTCTGACAGAAACCTCACTCAGAGAAACGGCCTCCAGAATGGCAGTCGCAGCAAGGACAGCACCCAAGGCCAGAGGTACAGATACATTTGAGATTAAGATTGTTGAAGGAGATACAATAAAAGTACTGGCTGATAAAATGGGCCGGATCGCCAGCGAAGAAGACATCCCCTTCTTTAAAAGAGATGCCGATAATATTCTGGACTGCCCTGTCGTGTTTCTTATTGGAACAACGATCAGGTCGATCGGACTAAAAAAATGCGGTATGTGTGGTTTTACCAGTTGTGAAGAAAAAAACAAAAACCCCTCGGTCCCCTGCGTTTTTAACACCGGAGACCTCGGCATAGCTGTTGGATCGGCGGTATCTGTATGTATGGATGACAGAACCGATAACAGGATAATGTACACTATAGGACAGGCAGCCATGGAGCTTGGTTTTTTTGAAACTGATGTCCGTATTGCATATGGAATACCTCTCTCTTCCACTTCAAAAAATCCGTTTTTTGACCGAAAATAAATGCATCTGACACTTCGGACCGTTAATTCTAAATATCATGGATCAAAGCCCTGAAAAATTAAAAGTACTCTTTATCGATTCAGTGCATCCGCTGCTTGCAGAAAAACTAACTGCAGCCGGATTAGACTGTGACTACAGACCGGAGATAACATTAAGTCTTGTTGAGAAAACCATACACATCTATGATGGGATCATCATCAGGAGCAAGTTCCGCCTTGATCGCGAACTGCTTTCGAAAGCATCCCGGCTGAAGTTTATAGGAAGAGTAGGCTCAGGGCTTGAAAATATTGATGTTGAATATGCAAAATCCAGAAATGTTGTTTGTTATAATTCACCTGAAGGCCACCGGGATGCTACAGGAGAGCATGCTGCAGGAATGTTGCTTGCCCTGCTGAACAATATATGCAAGGCCAATGATGAGATAAGAAAGGGGCAATGGTTCCGGGAAGTGAACCGGGGATTGGAAATAATGGGAAAGACAGTAGGTATCATTGGATATGGAAATACAGGCAGATGCTTTGCAAGGTGTCTCTCAGGATTCAATG
This sequence comes from Bacteroidales bacterium, assembly GCA_007132365.1. GTDB lineage: Bacteria > Bacteroidota > Bacteroidia > Bacteroidales > PUMT01 > PXAP01. The sequence goes on from SLOS01000184.1 coordinate 2,190, forward strand.
CCAGGATACTGGCGTATGATAAGTATAAATTCAACTATTCGGACCAGTTCGTGACTGAATCGGTTATGGAAGATCTATTTGATGACTGTGACATACTCAGCCTGAATATCCCTCTTACGGAAGAGACCCACTACCTTGTGAATAACGAGTTTCTGGACCGTTTCAAAAAAAGCATCTATATTGTCAATGTTTCAAGGGGCAGGATAATAAACACATCCGATTTGGTCCGTAACCTGAAAACAGGAAAAGTGAAAGGAGCCGCCCTGGATGTGCTTGAATATGAAAAATCGAGTTTTGAAGAGCTTCACCGCAGCAACCTGCCCGATGATTACCTTTACCTTCTTGAACATCCGAGAGTGCTCCTGACTCCCCACATAGCGGGATGGACACATGAATCCAACAAAAGGCTCGCAGAGGTTATGGCAGGAAAAATCATACAAAGTTTCGGACAATTTATCTGACTACGAACATAACTGTATTGCGGCTGCGCTGTTCAACCAGGACCTGCCTTCCGGCAGTATGCTTTTTAATAACCACGGAATTATAGTGCCTGATTGTAATAAGCTCAAGCCCTTCATTGTAAAGCACCCTGAAATCAGACTTCATTTCCTCAAGGAGATCCTGAACAAAAGGACCCCGGTTATCCAGACAGAGAGTAAAGCTTATAGCGGAATGCTGTATCAGGTTTACCTTAATCCGGTATTTAAAAAACCGTGCAAAAATCCTGCTCAGACAATCCTCAACAACAAAGGAAAAGTCCCTGGGTGTAAGTGATAATAGTATCTGATCCTTCTTTATAATCAGAATCGGTTTGAGAACATAGGGTTTATCAACACTATGGATCACGGTTCCGGAGCCCTGCGGGTCAATAAATGATTTGACAAAAAGGGGTATATTTTTGTTTTGTATTGGCTTAATGGTCTTTGGATGTATCACTTTAGCACCATAAAACGACAGCTCAATTGCCTCCTGATAAGATAACTCATCAACCTTTTCAGCATCGGGAAAATACAGAGGATCTGCTGTAAGTATTCCAGGAACATCCTTCCATACCACGAGTGAGCGGGCATCAGATAAATTGGCAGCTATTGCGGCGGTATAGTCAGAGCCCTCCCTGCCAAGGGTGGTAGTGTGCCCGTCAACGGTCCCGCCGATAAATCCCTGAGTAACCAGCAAGCCCGGACCAGCAGATGAGATAAGTTCTTTAAGCCTTGGCCCTGATTGATTGAAATCAACACTTGCCTCGCGAAAAGTATCGTCTGTGACCAGCCAATGCCTTGCGTCTGCCCAACGATTTGAAATATTAACAGCTTCAAGAAAAGAGCTTACAATCCTTGTTGAAATCACCTCTCCAAAACTCACAAGCTGATCATACTCGAAATCATAATTGTCTGAAGGAGCAGCTTTAAGTTTTTGTTGAATTAGGCCGGTAAGAAATTGGAAATGATCATAAACAGGATGATTTCCCACCGGGAAAAGTTCCCTGATAATATTGTAATGGTATTCTTTAATCGATCCCAGTAATGTAAATCTGTCCGGGCTGCCTTCATACCAGGAAGCCAATAAACCCTCAAAGGCATTGGTCATCTTGCCGAATGCCGAAACCACCACAATCATTTTTTCATGGTACCCGGAAAGAATCCCTGCCAGGTTCCTGATGGATGAGGCAGAACTGACTGAGGCTCCTCCAAACTTAAAGACTATCATTCGCTTATTTTTGCTCAACACTTAAATTCCGTAAAAATAATCAACATATTGCATATCCTGGCTGTTTTTCCCGGGCATATTTTCAATATTCTCAATATCCCATACCAGGTCAGCAAGCTTTTTTATTTAAAAATATTTAATTTTACACCTGAACCGTCCATGACAATATTTTCAATATTTTCACAAAATAACATGAATTTTACATCTGATATCTTTGGCTAAAAGAATTACAGTTTATAACCCACACCCGGATAACCGGTAACAGCTATTATCTTTTCAGTAAGTGACAAATCCTCTTTTAAACTGCTACAGGCAGCATCCCAATTATAATCAGCTGGACAATTTGCTGAATAGTGACATTCCCGTACGATGTCATCTGAAAGGGCTATCCGGATCCTCATCATCATTGCTGGCATCCACCATAATCCGGAACAGAAGTTTTAACCAGCTTTTTATTCTTAATGACAAGGAGGAGGCTGCCTATTTTTTTAATGACCTGGAAAGCTTCTGTCCTGGCAATAACCTGTTTTTTTTCCCATCCTCCTACAGGCGTTCAGTTCAGGAAGGGCAAACTGACCCGGCAGGCATGATACAACGCACAGAAGTGCTTGATCACCTGGTAAAGAACCTGAAACCTTCGGTAATCGTCTCCTATCCGGAGGCCTTGTTTGAGAAGGTAATACTGGCAGCAGATATGGCGCGGTTGAAACTTCACCTGACCAAAGGGGAATCCGTTTCCAGGGATTTTATTGTGGAGGTTCTTACCGAGTATGGTTTCATGGAAACTGACTTTGTTTATGAACCGGGTGAATTTGCCATACGCGGCGGGATTGTAGATGTATTCTCGTTCTCTTATGATCAGCCCTGCCGTATAGACTTTTTCGGGAATGAGGTTGAATCAATCAGGTTCTTTGACATTGAGACCCAACTGTCCGAAAATCGGGTGGATTCAGTTTCAATTATCCCGAATATTCAGGATATTGGCCGGCAAATGGGAGAATTGGACACCAATGGTGAAAGGTGCTCCTTAGTCTCGCTTATGGGCAGCAAGACCATTCTGTGGACAAAAGATATGAAATTCGCAGTTGACAGGATCAATATACTTTATGAATCTACTGAATTACCTGATAGCAAAAACAACAGGGATATTAAAAGTATATTCCTGTACAGGGGGGATGAGTTCATTGCAGAAGCGGAAGGATATCCTGTTCTGGAATTCGGACAATCTTCCTTTTTTGGTAAAAGTGAAATAGTTAAATTCAGTACAGTTCCCCAGCCCCTTTTTCATAAAAACTTTGAGCGTCTTACAGAGGACCTTGCCGGTAATTCAGAAAATGGATATTCAAACTATATAGTATCAGAAAATGAAAGACAATTTGAAAGATTAAAGGAAATCTTTTATGAAATACACGGCTCGGTTCCTTTCAATCCGGTGAAGGCATTTATGCATCAGGGCTTTACCGATCACGACCTGCATATCTGTTGCTTTACAGACCATCAGATATTTGACCGTTATCAAAGGTTCAGGCTAAGGGAAAGGTTTAAGAGAAAGGAATCGGTTACCATTAAAACACTGCATGATCTGCGACCCGGAGACTATGTTGTCCATATTGACCATGGAATCGGCAGGTTTGGCGGATTAGAGAAGATAGATGTCAGAGGCAAAACCCAGGAGGCACTTAAACTTGTATATAAAGACAATGACACACTCTTTGTCAGCATACATTCACTTCACAGGATTTCAAAATATAAAGGGAAGGATAGCCTGCCTCCAAAAATATACAAGCTGGGATCCGGGGCATGGCAAAAGCTTAAACAGAGAACAAAAAACAAGGTAAAAGATATTGCAAGAGAGCTGATAACCCTTTATGCAAGGAGGAGGCAGGAACACGGATTCCGGTTTTCAGCCGACTCCTACCTGCAAAAGGAGCTGGAAGCATCCTTCATTTATGAAGATACACCCGACCAGCTTAAAGCTGCAAACATGGTCAAAGAGCAGATGGAGTCTCCCGTGCCCATGGATATGCTTGTTTGCGGAGATGTCGGTTTCGGCAAAACGGAGATTGCCATAAGGGCTGCATTTAAGGCTGTTGCAGACAACAAACAGGTAGCCGTAATGGTACCTACCACCATACTGGCACTGCAGCATTATAATACCTTCAGGGAAAGACTCAGGAATTTCCCCTGCAATGTCGAACATATAAGCCGGTTCAGGTCTCCTAAAAAACAAAAGGAGATTCTCAGGAGCCTGGCAGAGGGGAAAACAGATATCCTGATTGGCACCCACAGGATCATTGGCAAAGATCTTAAATTCAGGGATCTGGGACTTCTTATCATTGACGAGGAACAAAAATTCGGGGTCAGCATAAAAGAAAAGCTTAAAAAGATGAAACTTAATGTTGACACCCTAACCCTTACAGCCACACCCATACCACGTACCCTGCAGTTTTCACTCATGGGAGCCAGAGACCTGGCCATAATAAACACTCCGCCACCAAACAGGCATCCGATAGTGACAGAACTGCATACCTTCGACAGGGAAATAATCCGCAACGCAGTTGAATATGAAATTCAGAGGGGCGGACAGGTATTCTTTATTCACAACAGGGTTCAGAACATAGCAGAGATAGAGGGGATAGTGAACAAGATATGTCCTGGGGTTAAAACCGTTGTGGCTCACGGACAGATGGAGAGCAGCAAACTGGAGCAGATAATGCTCGGATTCATTTCCGGAGAGTTTGACGTGCTGGTAGCTACAACAATAATTGAATCGGGGCTTGATATTCCAAATGCCAATACCATTATAGTTAACAATGCCCACCAATTCGGACTAAGTGATCTGCATCAGTTAAGGGGAAGGGTTGGCCGATCCAACAAGAAAGCTTTTTGCTACCTTCTTGCTCCCCCTTCCAGCCTGGTTACGAGAGAAGCCAGACAGCGCCTGAGGGCCATTGAGGATTTTTCGGATCTGGGAAGCGGTTTCAATATTGCAATGCAGGATCTGGATATCAGAGGTGCAGGAAATCTTCTCGGCAGAGAACAAAGTGGTTTTATAGCAGATATAGGTTTTGAAACCTATCATAAAATCCTTGATGAAGCCGTTCAGGAGCTTCGCGATACTGAATTCAGCGAAGTTTTCCCTGAACAGGGTTCAGATACATCTGCCGGGAAGGCGTTTGTTAATGATTGCCAGGTTGACACCGATCTGGAGCTTCTTTTTCCTGAAGGGTATATACCCGGTAATGCTGAACGTATCAGGCTATACAGGATACTTGACAATACAAGGGATGAAGGATCACTTGAAAAATTCGAAGCAGATCTGGCAGACAGGTTTGGGCCTCCCCCGAAGGAGTCTTCAGAATTGCTGAATGTTGTGAGGCTGCGAATACTGGCTGTATCACTCGGCTTTGAAAAAATTGTGCTGAGGCGCGGTAAAATGGTGATCCATTTCGTGTCAAACCAGATGTCACCTTATTACCAGTCCCCTATCTTCTCCTCTCTGCTATCATCTGTTCAGCATCAAAAGAAGATGAAACTCAGAGAAGGCAACAACAGGCTTATGCTCAGCATTCAAAACATAAATTCTGTAAAAGCGGCTCTGGGTGTTCTACAAAAATTATCGGTTGAGGCGGGGCTTATGCAAATGCTGTAAATCAAAATGAGTAAATCAGCACTATTTTAATATGATTTACAAATTAGAAAGCTGCCTGTTATTTTCTTTGCATTAGTCATACCTGGTGGGGGGATTTTTTCACAAAGCAATATTTCCTTTCTTGATGAAGAACTGATAAAGAAAAACCGGATAAATACGGTAACGGAATGGAACCATGCCTGCACCGGAAATCAGACAATTGTCTCAGTGATCCTTCCCGATAACACCATATCAGAAAAAATAAAACTTACATATAACAACACTGGATATCTTATTCATTAAGCTTATGCGGGACAGCCGGGGAAAGCTGGTAAGTGTGGAAACATATTATGCAACCTACAATTACCAGGTCCTCTACCGGTACGATTACAGTTTTTTCTGAAAACCCCCTACCTGAAAGTATACCTGACAGATAAGGCGACGCCGTCACCCCACCAGCCGGTTCTGCCGATAATATTAAATGCCGGCTTCCAGTCCACGCTTGCTGAAAAAGGGAACTCATCAAATGTGTATTCAAGCCCGATAATCAGATCCAGGCCAACAACGCTGTGGGTTTCTCCGTAAAGACCAGGACCCCTTCTCCCATCCCAGAATCCGATGTGTGCACCTCCGCCATAAAACCATTCAAGGTTATTTACATCGGGAAATGACCTCTGGAATTCATACAGCCCGGTGATAAAAAAGCCACTCCATCTTGTTGAAAGAATGCCCTCAACTGCACGCCCCTGCTGCAAATAATGTTTCACTGTAAATCCGTTGAAGAACCCCAATCTCGCTCCTACTCCTGTTTTATATAACTGCCCGTAAGCAGCAGATCCGCCTGCAGAAAATAAAAGCAATATTGAAAGAAACATCAAACTTTTCTTCATGATCGAAGCAATTTAATTGTTTAATAAATAAGGCAAAATAAAAAACAAGTACCCAAAAATAAGAAAAAAATTTCATCTAAATTTGAAGTATTGTTGAAAACAAAAGTCAGTTTCAAATGCATTTGTGTATTGATATAGGCAACTCTCAGGTTAAAACTGCTGTCTATTCAGGAACCCGGATTATCGGCAAAAGCAGCTGGGCTGCCATCGGGCCCCGGGAAGTTGAAAAGATTAAAAGCGATTACCCTCAAATTAAAAATGTTATTTTGTGTTCTGTAAGGCATGATAACCCTGACCTCATAACATACCTCAGGGATAAATTTCCCTTCCTGCTTGTTCTGGACCATGAAACAGCCATCCCGGTAGAAAACCTTTATGAATCGAAAACCACTCTCGGTAAGGACCGGCTTGCGGCGATTACAGGGGCCAACAATAATTATCCTGGTAGAGCCGTTTTGGTTGTTGATACGGGTACAGCTATTACATATGATATAATTAATGAATCAGGACAATATCTTGGCGGCAACATTTCGCCAGGCATAACCTTGAGATTCAGGTCATTGCATGAATTCACCGAAAGGTTGCCGCTGGCAGGTCCGCGAAATGATGTGCCATTGCTGGCAAATAACACCGAAGAATCAATTGTTTCAGGAGTTATGAATGGAATTCTTTTTGAAATGCAATTGTTTATAGACAGGATAGAAGAGCAGTTCGGGGATTTGGTAATTATTTTTACCGGTGGAGATGCCAAATACTTTGATAAAAAACTAAAAAACACGATCTTTGTGGATCCTGACTTAATATTTACCGGATTAAACAGAATCTTAACTTACAATGTCGAACAAAAGTAAATATATCTTACTGACAATTTCAGTTTTTTTCATTTTCGCAGGCATACAGGCTCAAAAAAACACCTACTCTCCCTATTCCCGCTTTGGTATAGGTGATATTGCCAGAGAGGGCTTTGGCCGTAACCATGCAATGGGAGGCATAGGTTTTGGATTACGTGATGCAAATCATATCAACTATCAAAATCCGGCTGCAAATTCTGCACAGGATACCATGTCATTTATTTTTTCAACCGGCATTTCAGGCAATACGACACAACTTGCAGGCTCAGAAGGAAGTCATAATGTCACAAATATAACCCTCAGTCACCTGGCTATCGGCTTTCCCCTTTCCCGCTGGTGGAAAACCGGGTTTGGACTTGTTCCCTACAGCCGGATGGGCTATAACATAATAGACGTGGATCTCCAGTCCGAGCACTATTATGAGGGTACCGGGGGTATTAACCAGTTTTACTTTGGAAATGCATGGAATATAACCAACAATATTTCAGCAGGTGTAAATTTATCCTACCTGTTTGGCTCACTAACCCAGGACAGAACCCTCCTTTTTCCCCTGTCAGAAAACACCTTCTCAGTAAAAAGCCAATCCAGGGCCATTGTCGGCGATTTTCATATAAGGTACGGACTTCAGTACACCAACCGCATTATGGATGGATACCACTACACCCTGGGAGTTATCTATGAGAATAAAACACCTCTGAAAACAGATCAGGACTGGCTTATAATTAATGAACTAAGCACTTCTTCAGGTCCGGTAAGAGATACTGTCCTGAATTACATCGCAGCTGAAAGCCATATTGACCTTCCTGCAAGTTACGGGTTTGGAGCCTCATTCGGCAGGGATAACAAATTTCTGGTTGGAGCCGATTATTCTTTTCAGCAATGGTCAGAAACAAGTTTTCTGGACCAGCAACGCGACTCCCTTGTAAATAGCTCCTCATTTAATATCGGGGCCCAGTTTATTCCGGATCATACTGACTTCAGAAGTTTATGGAGAAGAATACATTACCGTGCCGGCTTTCATTATACAAATACATATCTTCAGCTTAGGGGGCACCAGTTGAAAGATTATGGAATCACTCTCGGTATAGGCATCCCCTATGGAAATACCAAAACAACATTTAATTTTTCAATGGATATAGGCCGCCGGGGGACCAGGGATTTAAACCTTATTCAGGAAAATTACATAATGTTTAATTTGAGTCTTTCTCTTTATGATTTCTGGTTCTTCCAGCGAAGATTTGAATGACCCTGTCAATGAGGGTTCCGGCAGAAACTTTGCATCAAACTGCAAAGCAATATCTGTTATCGTTTTACTGTTGATTATAATTTCCTGTGAAAATGACATAGAGGTAATTAAATCATTTTCGCAGGATACGCTGATGCCACGACAGTCAATGATAGATGCAGAGATAATCTATACTGACTCCGGGAGGATACAGCTAAGGATCGCCGCACCTGAAATACATTATTTTGATGAAACATCGGAACAGTACACTGAGTTTCCCTATGGTGTACTTGCAGAGTTTTTCGACAGGTACGAGAATGTGGAATCTCAACTCAGTTCAAAATATGCCATTTATTATACCGACAAAGAGCTTTGGGAAGCAAAGGATAGTGTAGTGGTGATCAACCATGCAGGAGAGATACTGAATACTGAGCAGCTTTTCTGGGACGAAAGAAATCAGATCATTTACTCAAACAGTTTTGTCAAGGTAACCCGCCCTGATGAAGTTATCATGGGAGAAGGATTTGAAGCAGACGAAACCTTCACCAGATGGAAAATTAAAAAAATTCAGGGAACCATATACATACATGATGAGCAATAGTAGACTCTTACATATACTTGAATTGGTCTGGATCAGCCTTGCAACGCTAAGTTTCCTTGCCGGGTTGTATAACTGGTATCATCTCGGTATCGAAGAAAGCCTGATGTTCTTCGTCATTACCATTCTGTCACTTATCATGTATTTTTACCGCAGAAATCTCAGAAGATCCCGGAAATCTTAGTATCATTTCTATATGGATTATTTTGTCATCATCCTGATCAGCCTGTTGTTTTCAGCCTTTTTTTCGGGTATGGAAATAGCATTTATTTCATCAAATAAGCTGAGACTCGAACTGGAGAAAAAACAGAGAACTTTTGCGTCAAGGATAACATCAGTATTCACAAGGAATCCAGGTCAGTATATTGCAACTATGCTGGTTGGAAACAATATAGCCCTTGTGGTCTACGGTATTACCATGGCTATTATACTTGAACCCCCTATTCACAAATTCGTCAGTTCTGAAGTTTCTGTATTCATAATCCAAACAATAATAGCTACAATTATCATTCTTATCACTGCCGAGTTTTTACCAAAGGCCATCTTCCGGCTGAAACCCAATCTTATCTTGAATGCACTCTCAATCCCTGTGATGGCTTTTTATATAATCCTTTACCCGATAAGCAAAAGCATAATCGGCTTAGGGAATTTTCTGATGAAATATATCCTTGGCACCGATGTTTCAAATGATAATAAGAATAACGTATTCGGCAAGGTTGATCTTGATCATTTCGTAAAGGAGAGCCAGAATGAATTCCATGAGAAGGATAACCTGCAGAATGATATTAAACTATTTCAGAATGCCCTTGATTTCTCGACAGTAAAACTGAGGGAATGTATGGTTCCCAGGCCCGAGATAGCAGCATTTGAAATCGATACCCCCATTGAAGAAGTTAAGCAAAGTTTTATTGAAACCGGATTTGCCCGAATACTTGTCTACAAGAATTCAATTGATAATATAATAGGATATATCAATTCAAAGGACTTTTTCAAGAATCCCAAAAGCATCAGGTCGATGCTGAACAGGATCATTATAGCCCCGGAAACAATGGTTGCCCAAAAACTGCTCAGCCTTTTTATCAAGGAAAAGAAAGGAGTTGCCGTTGTAGTTGATGAATTTGGGGGTACCGCCGGAATGGTAACAATTGAAGATATTATTGAAGAAATCTTCGGGGAAATTGAGGATGAGCATGATACTGTCGATTTTGAAGAGAAGCAGTTATCGGATAATGAATTTATCTTTTCAGGGAGGATAGAAATTGATTACCTTAATGACAAATACAACCTGGAAATTCCAAAAACTGAGGATTACGAAACACTTGCAGGTTTTATTATTTATCATCACGAGAGTATCCCCAAGATAAACGAAAAACTTACGATCGGGACATTCAGGTTTGAAATTATCAAAATGAGTAAATCAAGAATTGAACTGGTACATCTGGAAAATACCCGGGAATAACCCATATTTTCTTCTGACCCTTTATCCAGCAGTAACCTTATCATACCATATCTTCCCTTCTGAAAATTGTTTGGCACATATTTTGCTTTATTTGTTATCAGAACTAAAATAACCTGACAAAAAATATTTTTTCCTGAAAGCCCTTAAGATTTTTTGCAGATAGTTTTTATATTTGTCGGGATTTCCGGAAGTTTAACTCAATAAAGAGAAAAATGAAGAATCTAGTAATAAAAGGAATTCTGGTCATATTCACGGCTATGCTGGCACAGGCTGACCTTAACGGTCAAAGGGGACGACACATTCCCGGTCAGTTCGGGGATACCCCGGAAGACAGCATTAGATGCCTCAGGAACCTTTCACTATATGGTGACCGTCACAGGCAGGGTAATTTTGACGAGGCCTTGCCTTACTGGAGGATGCTTTTCAATGAATTTCCACTCTCCAGCAGGAATATTTACATCTGGGGAGAGCCCCTTATGAGCCATATGATCGAAAATGCCGAAACAGAAGAGGAAAAGAAAGCATACCTGGATACCGCCATGATGATGTTCGACCAGCGGATGGAATATTACCCGGATGATGGTTTTGGTGATCCTGCCAACGTTCTCGGAAGAAAGGGAAGATTTTACCTGCAGCATAACAGGAACATTGAAGAAGCTGGTCCCGGATACCAGGCCCTTAAAGAGTCTATTGAACTCTCAGGTGATGACCCCTCTCCGGCAATAGTTGTTTTATTCATGAATGTTACCATTGGGAAATTCAGAGCAGGGATTTTAGAAAACGAACAGGTAATTGAAACCTATTCATACCTGATTGAAAAAGTCGAATCAGGCCTTGAGAAATCACCTGCTGACCGACTTTATAATGCGCGTGATATAATCGAACAATTGTTTGCTGATAGCGGTGCAGCCGACTGTGATGCCCTTATAAGGCTTTTTGCCGGTCAGGTAACAGAATCCCCAGATGATGTTGATCTGCTGAACAAGGTCAATGGCCTGCTGACCGGTGCTAACTGTACCGATTCCGAACTTTATCTGATGGTAACGGAGAAGATGCATGTCCTTGATCCTTCTCCCAGGTCCGCTCTTAACCTGTCTGCAATGTACAGGGGACTGAATAATAATGATCAGGTGGTAAGATATCTTAAGGAGGCTGTTGACCTCCAGGAAGATGAGGTGGAGCGGGCAAGCTACTATCTTGAACTGGCCATCATTGCCAACCAGGTAAAACAAGACAGGCAGTTGTCCCGTCAGTATGCCCTCCAGGCCCTCAACGACAACCCTTCCCTGGGGCGGGCACATTTGCTTATAGGAAGCCTTTACGCTTCTGAAAGTAATTGCTTTGCAAATGATGAGGATGCTGAATTCAAGAAAAGGACAGTATACTGGGCAGCGGTGGACCGGTTCATCCAGGCCAAAAGAGTTGATCCTTCAGTTTCATCGGAGGCAGATCAAATGATTGAAACCTATTCATTTTATTTCCCCGACAATGAAACAATATTTTTTCATGGCTACACTGAAGGGGAAACATACACGGTTGGCTGCTGGATAAATGAAACTACCAGAATCAGGGCAAGATCGCAGTAGTCTGAGATATAAGACTAACTTAGCCGGAAATAAATCAAGGACATATTCCTGTAAAGGGCTGCAAAAAGTGCAGCCCCTTTTATTGATTAATTGTTTCTGGCAAAATAAGTCATCTGCCTCTTATAAAATATTTTAAATTATTATCTTCGTAACTCAAAAAATTGGGACATTTTAATCTGACATTTTTATATGGCTACACTGGAAAAAATTAGAAACCGTGCAGGAGTGCTGGTAGCAGTAGTAATAGGACTGGCCCTGTTTGCTTTTATCCTTGGAGATATTCTCGGATCAGGCCCGTCTCTTTTCACAACCACGCAATTTGAGATTGCTGAGATTGCCGGAAAATCAATCTCATATGAAAACTTCCAGCAGAAATTTAATGAGCTTTCAGAAATTTATATGCTGAACACAGGTGAAAGTTCACTGGATTCCGAAACACATGAAAGCATTCTTGAACAGGCCTGGCAGCTTTTGCTGAGAGAAATAGTTCTGGAGGAGGAATATGAAAAGCTGGGGATTGAAGTAAGTCCGGAAGAATTGTTTGACATGGTACAGGGTGCGAACATACATCCAATTGTACGTCAACTGTTTACTGATCCATCAACCGGCACCTTTAACCGGTCCGCCGTCGTTCAGTTCCTCCGGTCGATGAATCAGGATCCAACCGGACAGCAACGGGCCTACTGGCTGTTTGTTGAAAGGGAAATCACCCAGGAAAGGAAACTAACCAAATACAACAACCTTATCAGGCAGGGGCTTCATGTAACCCCTCTTCAGGCAAGAAATTCATGGGAGGAGAACAACAAAAGCGTGGATTTTGATTTTATTGTTCAGCGCTTCGACACGGTTCACGACAGCCTCGTTGTCATTACCCGTTCCGATATCAGGCGTTATTACCGTCAAAACAGGAATGATTTCAGGCAGACGGCATCAAGGGACCTGGAGTATGTCTCATTTGACATTAATCCCTCTGAAGAAGATGACAGGACAGCCCGGGAGTGGATAGAAAGCATGGAAGATGAGTTCAGCGAAGTTGAGGAGATAAGGCAGTTTATTAACCTGAATTCGGATGTTCCCTATGACCCGCGAAACTTTGATTTTGAAGATCTGCCTGAAGCGATAGCCGGTTTCATGTTTTCTGCAGAGCCCGGTGATATTTACGGGCCCTATTTTGAAGACAACCATTATAAATTGTCGCGCCTCGTTGAAATTAACTTTGTTCCCGACTCTGTCCGGGCAAGGCACATCCTCATACAACCCGGTCCCGGACTTGACTATCAGCAGGCAAAAAGCAGGGCGGACAGCCTGCTGGAAGCTGTCCGGCAGGGAGAAGATTTCGAGATGCTGGCCATGCAATATTCTGATGATATGAGAAGCCGCTTTGAAGGAGGCAACCTGGGATGGTTTACCGAGGGCATAATGGTTCAGGAATTCAATGATGCAGCTTTTAGTGCAAGACGTGGAGAATTTCTTATGGTTGAAACCCCGTTCGGATTTCACATCGTCCAGGTAACGGAACGCTCCAGGGAGGTTAAAAAAATCAGGTACGCAACTCTGGCACGCGAGGTTACCCCAAGTTCAGCGACATATCAGCGCACTTATACAAGGGCCAGCCAGTTTGCCGCAATGAGCAACACTTATGAAAAATTCAGTGATGCTGCCGATGATCAGGGATTATCCCGAAGGGTAGCCAATAACATTCTTATCAATGACAAGCAGGTTCCCGGACTAGTTAATGCCAGGGAACTTATCCGATGGGCATATGAAGCACGTGAAGGATCGGTATCCCCTATTCTTGAGATAGGTGACAGATTTGTAATTGCTGCACTTACCAGGGTTCGCCAGGAAGGCTACCAGGATCTTGAGGAGGTAAGAGGTGAAATAGAAGGCATACTCACCCGGAAAATAAAAGGAGAGATAATTGCTTCCCGGTTAAAGGAGAAAATTGAACAGGGCCATGACCTCCCCTCACTGGCCAGTACTCTGGATACCAGCGTTGAACAGGCAAACAACGTAGTGTTCACCTCCTTTTCCGTACCCGGGGCAGGAATTGAACCACGACTTATAGCCAGCGCACTGGTAACAGAAGAAAACAGCATATCCCAACCGGTAAAAGGAGAAAACGGTGTTTATGTCCTTAAAATCACATCCGTAACCATACCTGACGAAAAAGACCCTGACCTGGAGAAAACAAGGCTGGAAAACAGCAAGAGGGCGAGGGTCAATTTCGATGCATTTGAGGCATTGAAAGAACGGGCTAACATAAAGGATAACCGTCATAAGTTCTTCTAGAGCCGGGATAATTCCCATGATTAATATCCTTCTCCTCTGATAATTGTTTGCGGTTAAAACCAGATTTTAACCGCTTTTTTTTTACTTTAGCATTCTGAACCTCATAAACCTTCAAACAATTCGAATTATAATGGATAATTTCCCAAACCTGGATTACCTTATTGACATGGCGCTTGAGGAGGACCTTCACGATAGCGGAGATATTACATCAGAGTCAATATTCTCCGATGAGGAGCATACTTTCGCGCTGATCTCAAAAGATAATGGAATTCTGTGCGGTGCAGAGGTCTTTACAAGGGTAATGAAGAGACTGGAAAGCCGGACAAATGTGAAGTTTTTCTTCAGTGACGGAAATTACATTAAGCAAGGTGACCATGTTGCAGAGATATCGGGAAAGGTTATCTCAATATTGAAAGCGGAGCGGAGCGCCCTTAATTTTCTTTCAATGCTTTCAGCAGTGGCGACAAGAACATCAGAATTTGTAAGAGAAGCCGGGGGCAGGGCCGTTATCCTTGACACGCGAAAAACCCTTCCCGGATTCAGACATTTACAAAAGTATGCCGTAAGGTGCGGGGGTGGCAGTAATCACCGGATGGGGCTGTACGATATGGTAATGATAAAGGACAACCATATTGATGCTGCCGGCGGTATAAGTGCAGCTGTTAAAAAAGTAAGGAGCCGATGGGGAGACAGATTTAAAATAGAGGTTGAAGCAAGGAATATTTCTGAAGTGACAGAGGCCCTGAACTGCCGGGTGAACAGGATAATGCTTGATAATATGGGCAGGGAAGAGGTGGCCGTGGCAGTAAAACATATCGGAGGGGCTTGCGAGACAGAGGCTTCAGGTAACATGACCCCGGAAAAGACCAAAAATGTATCATTAACGGGAGTAGATTTCATCTCTGCCGGGGAGATTACAAATTCAATAAAAGCATTTGACTTCAGCCTAAAAGATTTGTCAAAAGGTTTAAAATAAAAAAATGAGACATTATTACGATGCGGTTGTCGTGGGATCAGGCCTGGCCGGTCTGTGTTGCGCAATATACCTGAAAAAAGCAGGATTGCGTGTTGTTGTCATGACAAAAGAGCCAAAAATCCATGAGACCAACACCTACTATGCCCAGGGAGGGATAATTGCTTCCACGGATGATGATTCGGCTGAGCTTCTGCGCAGCGACCTGCTGAGAGCCGGTTCCGGTTACAATAACCTTGAGGCAGTTGATTTTTTCGTTAAATACGGGCCCTCCCTGGTATTTGAATTTCTGGTTGATGAAGTTGGGATACAGTTCAGCAGGTCAGAAGAGGGCAAATTAGACTATACAGAAGAGGCTGCGCACAGCAGAAGGCGCATTGTCCACTATGAAGATCACACAGGTGATAAAATAGAGGACTCACTCATTAACCATGCAAAAAATGCAGGTGTTGAATTCCTTACCGATTATACAGCCATAGACCTTATAACAAATAACCACCACTCACGCGACCCGCAGGAGGTATACCGTGAAAGGGAGGTTCTCGGAGTTTATGCCCTCAATAACCTGGAGGGTGAGACTGAAGCTTTCTTTTCAGGTCATGTCGTTCTGGCAACAGGAGGTACAGGAAATCTTTATTACCACAGCACAAACCCGGTCTCAGCAACGGGAGACGGCATCAGTATGGCCTACAGGGCAGGTGCCGATATTATTAACACCGAATTTGTACAATTCCACCCTACCGCATTATTTCACAAAGACATAAAGAGATTCCTTATTTCGGAATCTTTAAGGGGAGAAGGAGGTAGATTAAAAAATCATGAAGGTCAGGCATTTATGCCGGATTACTCTGAAATGGGTGATCTTGCACCAAGAGATGTTGTATCCCGGGCTGTTTATGACCAGATATGCAGAAGCGGAAGGGAATATATGCTTCTTGACATTGCCGGTTATTATACAGGCAGTGTACCGATTGAAAAGAGATTTTCAAAGATTTATGCTACGTGTCTCAAGGGAGGTATAGATATTACAAAAGAGCCCATCCCGATTACTCCGGCGGCCCATTATTCTTGTGGCGGAATAAAAACAGATACAAAGGGAAGAACTTCGCTTAAGAATCTCTATGCTGTCGGAGAAGTTTCATGTACCGGACTGCACGGGGCAAACAGGCTTGCTTCCGCATCTTTGCTTGAGGGCCTGCTTTGGGGTAAATCTTCGGCAGTTGATATTGCTGAAAACCGGGTTGAGATCAGGAAGAAGCGCTGTGATAATATTCCGGACTGGGAGAAACCGCCTCAGGCAGAAGCTTTTGACCCCTTGTTGATTGATCAGGACATGCAGGCTATCCGCCTAACAATGTGGAACTATGCGGGCATCATCCGTACAACAAAAGGGCTCAGGCGGGCTGAATCGGATCTGGAATACTATGCACACCGGATAATGAAATTCTACAAGAGCGCGGAAATAACCAAACAGATAATTGAACTCAGAAACGCTGTGGTAAGTTCCCAGCTTATAGTTGCAGGTGCACTTAAAAACAGCAGATCAGTTGGTTGTCATTATATCCGCGAATAGTTTTCCATTATTCCCCGGCACTATTACATTGCTAAAGATGTTTTCAGCATCCGTTAATCAACATTATCGTGCAGATAGCCATTATCAGGCCTGAATTTCGGGCCCTTCCCGCCGTCATCCGAGAGTGTGTACCTGCTTACCGGGTTATCAGAGGATTTTTTTGAGAGATTGATGTTTATCTTTTTCCTTTCAAAGGCAGGCTGACGCTCCATCTCCTCTATTTCCTCCTTCTCATTCACATTCAGATAGTTTTTTTCTTTCAGCCTGTTTCCGGCCTCCTTAAGCTTTGC